>NZ_JBHVST010000017.1:0-161880 GCF_042885015.1 Streptomyces sp. NPDC058086
CGTCGTGAACCCCCGGCTGCGGGTCAGTGCGGGGCGCGCTCCTCCAGGGCGGTGCGCCACGCCGGGGAGGGGCCCTCGCTCACCGGCTCGGCGCGGCGGCCGCCGCGCGCGAAGAAGTCGGCGAGCGGCAGGATCGCGGCACCGACCGTGACCGCGTCCGGACCGAGCCGGCCCAGGTCGATGGAGACGCGCTCGGCCGGGTAACGCAGCGCGTACGAGGCCGCGTACCGGCGGACGGCGGGCAGAAAGCGGGTGCCGAGCTGGAGGCCCGCCCAGCCGCCGATCAGGATCCGCTCGGGCTGGAAGAGGTTGATCAGGTCGGACAGGCCCGCGCCCAGGTACTCGGCGGTCTCCTCCAGGACGGCGAGCGCCACGGGGTCGGGCTCGACTCCCTCCTCGGTCGGGTAGGCCGCGGTGAGCATCGCGGTGAGCGCGGTCTCCTCGTCGGTGCCCTCCGGCGGGCGTCCACCCTCCTCGCGCCAGCGGTCGAGGAGCGCCTCCGCGCCCGCGTACGCCTCCAGGCAGCCCAGGGCTCCGCACCGGCAGCGGCGCCCCCTGACCCGTACCGTCAGATGGCCCCACTCCACCGAGCGGCCGTGCTCCACGTCCTCGGTGACCAGACAGGCACCGACGCCCGAGCCGAAGAGGACGACGACCGCGTTGCGCGCGCCGCGTCCGGCGCCGAACCACATCTCGGCCTGACCCAGGGTCCGGGCGCCGTTGTCCGCGAAGTACGGGACGGTGTCGGGGAGTTGGCAGGCCGAGCGGAGCAGGGACTCCAGCGGGACGGCGTCCCAGCCGATTGTCTGACCGTGCACCACCGCACCCGCCTCGGGCGTACGGGCGACGATTCCCGGGACGCCGATCCCGACGCCGAGCAGCCGCTCGGGGGCGATGCCCGCCTCGTCCAGCACCTCGGCGATGCCGTCCCGGATGTGCCCGACGATGACATCGACGTCGTATTCCCGACGCTTCGACGACGGTCCGCCGCCCAGAGACGGCCCCTCCCCCTGGGCCGCCCCCTCGCCCTCCGACGCCCAGTCACCCCCGTACCTCTGCCGCTCCAGCGGCCTCTCCGTGCGGGCGAGTTCGGTGAGGGTCAGGTCGAAGAGCTCGACACGGACGCGGGTTTCGCCGACGTCGACGCCGATCATGTGGCCGCTGCCGGGTACGACCCGCAGCAACGTACGCGGGCGGCCGCCGTCGGAGTCGACGCTGCCGGCCTCCTCGACCAGACCGTCCGCGACGAGTTCCGCGACCACGTTGCTGACGGAACCGGAACTCAGTCCGGTGGCCGGCCCCAGCTCGAAGCGGCTCATGGGGCCGTCGAAATACAACCGTTGCAGCACGGCGGTGCGATTGCCGCGTCGCAGGTCACGCACTGTCCGCCCGTTCCGCACCGCCATGTGATTCCCTTCCGGCCAGCCCGACCTGCAAGATACCCCTGCGCGATCCCTTGACGCGACTTTCTTCCGGGTCTTAACTCACGTCCTAAATTAAGCCATGAGGGTCGTTCGAGAAGTGAACGCGGGCGCCCCTCATGGCTCTCCCTCCGAGAAAGGGACAAACGCAGCCATGCGCAGAATCCGAGCCGCGGCCGCCGGTGCGGTCACCGTCTCCCTGCTGACCGCCGTGACCGCCTGTGGTGGCGGCTCGTCGACGGGCGGCGGGTCCAACGACTCGCCGAAGACGCTCACTTACTGGGCCTCCAACCAGGGCGCCAGCATCGAGGTCGACAAGAAGGTCCTCCAGCCCGAACTCGACAAGTTCGAGAAGCAGTCCGGGATCAAGGTGAAGGTGGAGGTCGTCCCCTGGTCGGACCTGCTGAACCGGATTCTCACCGCAACCACGTCGGGTCAGGGCCCCGACGTCCTGAACATAGGCAACACCTGGAGCGCCTCTCTGCAGGCCACCGGCGCGCTGCTGCCGTGGGACGCGAACAACTTCGCCAAGATCGGCGGCAAGGACCGCTTCGTCGACTCGGCGCTCGGCTCGACGGGCGCCCAGGGCAAGGACCCGGCCGCGGTCCCCCTGTACTCGATGGCGTACGCGCTCTACTACAACAAGAAGATGTTCGCCGACGCGGGGCTTGCGAAGCCGCCGACCACCTGGGACGAGCTGGTCGCCGACGGCAAGAAGCTGTCCAAGGGCGGCAAGTGGGGCCTGGGGGCCGAGGGTTCGAACCCCTCGGAGAACATCCACCACGCCTTCGTCTTCGCCAAGCAGCACGGCGCCGACTTCTTCACCGCCGACGGCAAGCCGGACTTCACCTCGGACGGCACGGTCGCGGCGGTCAAGCAGTACGTCGACCTGATGGCCAAGGACAAGATCATCGCGCCCGGCAACGCCGAATACGCGCAGAACCAGTCCGTGAGCGACTTCGCCAAGGGCAAGAACGCGATGCTGCTGTGGCAGTCGGCGTCCGCCAATCTCAAGTCACAGGGCATGAGTGACGACGCGTACGGCATCGCCCCGGTCCCCGTGCAGTCCGGCACCCCGGGAACCGGCACCAACGTCAACTCCATGGTCGCGGGCATCAACCTGGCCGTCTTCAAGAACACCCACAACCTCGACGGCGCCACCAAGTTCGTGAAGTTCATGACGAGCGACGCCGAGCAGAAGGTCCTCAACACGGCGTACAGCTCGATCCCGCCGGTGAAGACGGCCCAGACGGACGCCACCTTCAACACCCCCGCGAACGCGGTCCTCAAGGACACCCTGGCCAAGAGCGCCGCCGCGCTTCCGCAGGTCGCCGACGAGTCCCAGTTCGAGACGGCGGTCGGTACGGCCATCAAGGCGCTGTTCGCGGACGCGGCCGCCGGACGCGCGTTGACCACGGATTCGGTGAAGGCGGAGCTCGAGAAGGCCCAGCAGCAGATGCCGGCGAAGTGAGCGCGGACTCCCTCATGACCACCACGACCGCCGCCTCCGCCGATTCCGGCGAACGGGCGGTGCCCAAGGACTCCCCCGGGGCGGCGCGCGGGCCGCGCCGCCCCGGGCGGGTCCGGCGCATCGCACTGCCCTATCTGCTGCTCCTGCCCGCCCTGCTCCTCGAACTCCTGGTCCACCTGGTGCCGATGGTGATCGGCATCTTCATGAGCTTCAAGGAGCTCACCCAGTTCTACATCCGCGACTGGGGCACCGCGCCCTGGTCCGGCTTCGACAACTACAAGGTGTCGGTGGACTTCAGCGCGCCGGTCGGCAAGGCGCTGCTGCACTCGTTCCTCGTCACCGTCGGTTTCACCCTGCTGTCGGTGGGCCTGTGCTGGCTGATCGGCACGGCGGCCGCGATCTACATGCAGGACACCTTCCGCGGCCGCGGTCTGCTGCGGGCCCTCTTCCTCGTCCCGTACGCGCTGCCCGTGTACGCGGCGGTCATCACCTGGGTGTTCATGTTCCAGCACGACAACGGCCTGGTGAACCACGTCCTGCACGACCAGCTGCACCTCACCGACAAGCCGTCCTTCTGGCTCATCGGCGACAACAGCTTCTACGCCCTGCTCACCGTGTCGGTGTGGAAGGGCTGGCCGTTCGCGTTCCTCATCGTCATGGCCGGCCTCCAGAACATCCCCGGGGAGCTGTACGAGGCCGCCGCCCTCGACGGCGCCGGTCTGTGGCAGCAGCTGCGCCGCATCACCCTGCCGTCGCTGCGCCCGGTCAACCAGGTGCTGGTGCTGGTCCTGTTCCTGTGGACGTTCAACGACTTCAACACGCCGTTCGTCCTGTTCGGCAGGACCGCTCCGGAGGCCGCGGACCTCATCTCGGTGCACATCTACCAGGCGTCGTTCGTCACCTGGAACTTCGGCACCGGATCCGCGATGTCGGTCCTGCTGCTGCTCTTCCTGCTCGTCGTGACGGGCGTCTACCTGCTGCTGACCTCCCGAGGAAGGAAGACGGCCGATGTCTAGCACCGCGCAGACGGCGACCGGCGCCTCGAAGGCGCCCCGCTCGCCGATGGCTCCCCCGCAATCCTTCCTCTGGTCCCGCAGGATCTTCCTCACCCTGCTCACCGGCTTCGTCCTGGTACCGGTCTACGTCATGGTCTCCAGCTCGCTGAAGCCGCTCGCGGACGTCTCGGGGAAGTTCCGCTGGCTGCCGAGCGGGCTGACGATCCGCCCGTACATCGACATCTGGTCGACGGTCCCGCTGGCGAGGTACTTCGTGAACTCGCTGATCGTGGCGGGCGCGGCGACGGTCTGCTCGGTGGTGATCGCGGTCTTCGCGGCGTACGCGGTGAGCCGCTACAGCTTCCGCGGCAAGCGCGTCTTCACGGTGACCGTGCTGTCGACGCAGATGTTCCCCGGCATCCTCTTCCTCCTCCCGCTCTTCCTTCTCTACGTCAACATCGGCAACGCCACGGGCATCGCGCTGTTCGGCTCGCGCGGCGGCCTGATCCTCACGTATCTCACCTTCTCCCTGCCGTTCTCGATCTGGATGCTGATCGGGTACTTCGACTCGGTGCCGCGCGATCTGGACGAGGCGGCGCTGGTGGACGGCTGCGGGCCGTTCGGCGCGCTGCTGCGGGTGGTCGTGCCCGCCGCGATCCCCGGCATCGTCGCCGTCGCCGTCTACGCCTTCATGACCGCCTGGGGCGAGGTGCTGTTCGCGTCGGTGATGACCAACGACACCACGCGCACGCTCGCCGTCGGGCTCCAGGGCTACTCCACGCTCAACAACGTGTACTGGAACCAGATCATGGCCGCCTCGCTCGTGGTGAGCGTCCCGGTGGTCGCCGGGTTCCTGCTGCTCCAGCGCTACCTCGTCGCCGGCCTGACGGCGGGAGCCGTCAAGTGACCGACTCCTCATCCCCTGAAGGGACTTCCGTGACCATCGACCTTGCCGCACTCCCCGAGGACTTCCTGTGGGGCACGGCCACGTCGGCCTACCAGATCGAGGGAGCCGTCGCCGAGGACGGCCGCTCGCCGTCCATCTGGGACACGTTCTCGCACACCCCGGGCAAGATCGACAACGGCGACCACGGCGACATCGCCTGCGACCACTACCACCGCTGGCGCGAGGACATCGCGCTCATGCGGCAACTGGGCGCCAACGCCTACCGGTTGTCCATCGCCTGGCCCCGGGTGGTGCCGGGCGGCGACGGCCCGGTCAACGCGAAGGGGCTCGACTTCTACGACCAGTTGACCGACGCCCTGCTGGAGGCCGGCATCACCCCCTCGGTCACCCTCTACCACTGGGACCTGCCGCAGGTGCTCCAGGACCGCGGCGGGTGGCCGGCCCGCGACACGGCACACCACTTCGCCTCTTACGCGTCGGTCGTCGCGGAGCGTCTGGGTGACCGCGTCCAGCACTGGACGACGCTGAACGAGCCGCTGTGCTCGGCCTGGATCGGCCACCTGGAGGGCCGGATGGCTCCCGGCCTCGCGGATCTGGCGGTCGCGGTCCCCGCCTCGTACCACCTGCTCCTGGGCCATGGCCTGGCCGTGCAGGCCATCCGCGCGGCGGCACCGGACGCCCAGGTGGGCATCGTCAACAACCTCTCCAGCATCGAGGCCGCCACCGACCGCCCCGAGGACGTCGCGGCGGCCCGCCGACTGGACGGACACACCAACCGCTGGTGGCTGGACCCGGTGCACGGCCGCGGGTTCCCTGCGGACATGCGTGAGGTCTACGGCGTCGAACTCCCGGAGCTGCCGGGCGACTTGGAGACCATCGCGCAGCCCCTGGACTGGCTGGGCCTCAACTACTACTTCCCGTCCTCCGTCGCCGACGACCCCTCAGGACCCGCGCCGCGCGTGCGCACGGTGCGCCGCCCGGGCGTTCCCCGCACCGGCATGGACTGGGAGGTCGACGCCTCCGGCATCGAGCGCCTGCTGCTCCGCCTCACGGACGACTACGGCGCCCGCAAGTTGTACGTCACCGAGAACGGCTCCGCCTATCCCGACGTCGTCCGCCCCGACGGCTCCGTCGACGACCCCGAGCGCACGCTGTATCTGGAGCAGCACCTCGCCGCCTGTGCCGCGGCGGCCGGCAAGGGCGTCCCCCTCGCCGGATACTTCGCCTGGTCGCTGCTGGACAACTTCGAGTGGGCCTACGGCTACGACAAGCGCTTCGGCCTCGTGCACGTCGACTACGAGACTCAGCGGCGCACGGTGAAGGGGAGCGGGCACCGGTACGCGGACATCATCCGGGCCCACGGGGAGCGCAGGCGCAGCGCGGCCTGACATACGTCCCGGCCTTCGCGCTGGACGCGTGTGTTCTCTCGGACGGAGCTCGCGTCCAGCCGAAGACGAGGCACGAGGTCACCCCTTCGACCTGCCGGCTCCATGCCGGCCCATGTCGTCCAGGGCCGCCACGAGCTGCGGAGCCACCACCTTCCGGGTCCAGACGGCATCGTCGTCACCCACGGCGCGGGGCACGGTCTCGATGAGCATGATCAGGTAGAGGTAGCTGCGGTAGAGGGCGAGGCGTCGGCGGGCCGCGGGGCCGAAGTCCGCGCGGCCTCCCGCCTTCCGATAGCCGGTCAGGAAGGCCGTGTCGTCCTCGATGTCGCCGAGGAGGGCGAGGGAGACGAAGTCCGCCAGGGGGTCGCCCCAGAACATGCGCTCGCCGTCGATCAGGCCGCCGATCCGGGGTGTTCCTTCCGGCTGGTCCACGAGGATGTTGCCCGGCCACAGGTCGAAGTGGACCAGGCGGGGGGTGGTGACCTCCTCCAGGGCGTCGTACGCCGCCCTCGCGGTGCGGGCCACCTCGTCCACGGGCCGGGGCAGCCAGGCCCGATAGCGGCGGGCGTCGTCCAGGACGGCGTCGTACATGGTGGTGAAGGCGGTGCGCCAGTCGGGGGCGAGCGGGCCGAGGGCCCCGGACGGGTAGCCGAACCCGGGTCCGGTGACCTGGTGGAGCCGGGCCACCAGGCCGCCCAACTCCGCACGTGGAGCGGTCTGTTCGGCGGGAGTGAGCGTGCCGTTCCACGACCGGCCCGGGCAGGCCGTCATGAGGAGGTGACGGCCCCCGGTGGCCACGACACGCGGCGCCGGTACGTCGACGGTGGCCGCCGAACGGTAGAACTCGGCCTCGGAGACCAGGAGTTCGCGCTCGTGGCGCATGCCAGGGGCGGTCTGCGGGGGCGGGACCTTCAGCACATGGCGGGTGCCGTCGGTGAGGAGGAGTTCCTCGACGGTGTTGTACGTGCCACCGTCGAGCGGACGGCAGCGGACGAGGCGGTCCGGCGCCAGTCCGGCCGCCGCGAGGATCCGCCGCGCCCGCTCCCAGGAGTCCTCCGTCATGCACCCCACCCGCCCCTTCGGTCACCCGGCCGCGTACACGTCCTCCACGTAACGCCCGTTCGCGATCAGCTCGTTCAGCCACGTCTCGGCGGTCGCCTCGTCCGCGTCCGGCGTACGGTCCCGGTACAGCGTACGGAAGGCCTCGCGGACTCCGGGTGCCATGCGCGAGCCGTCGCCGCACACGTACACCCGGGCCCCGGCCCGCAGCAGCTCCCAGACCTCGTCCGCCTCGGCGTCGATCCGGTGCTGCACGAAGGTCACACCCTCGACGGGCGCCAGGCTGAAGGCCGGGCGCAGGGAGACCGCACCGGCGGCCTCGGCGGCGTGGAGTTCCTCGGCGTGGAGGTAGTCCGCGTCCGGGGCGTCGCAGCCGAAGTAGTAGACGGCGGGCGGCAGTTCGGCTCCCGAGGCCAGCCGGGCGCGGCGGTCGGCGATGGCGCCGCGGAACGGGGCGAGTCCGGTGCCCGCCGCGACCATCACGACCGGCGCGCAGCCGTCGATCCGGAAGGCCTCCCGGCAGGGCTGGACGCGGGCGAGGACGGTGTCGCCGGGCTTGACCGTGTGCAGGTGGCGGGAGCCGACTCCGGTGTACGTGCCCCGGCCGGAGCGGGCCGGGGCCTCCAGCAGGGAGACCATCAGGTCGGCGTGGCCGGGGTCGGTCGCGGCCGGGTCCGGTGTCGGTTATGTCGACGACCGGTATGTCGTGGAGGGAGTGTGTGGGTTGCGGGTGCGGCGCGGTGGGGGACATGGCGCGACAACTTCCTTTCGCGGTACGGAAGTCCTGCTCTCCCAGCTTGCTCGTCGGACCCGGCGTGCCCGCACCGCCGCACTACATGATTCTGTAGTCACCGAGGCCGGGTCGCGCTTGTCACAGCCGCGGCGGGATGGCAGGAGGCCGGGAGGTGGCGATGGACACGGTGGACGCGGTGGTGTGGCGCAACCGGGCCATGACGTTGTTCGACCGCATCCCCATGCCGGTCGCGGTCTGTGATGTGTACGGGGCGATCACCTGGCCAATCCGGCCATGGCTGCGGAGTGGGGCGCCACGTCGAGCGGGCTGCGGGGACGCAAGGTTCTGGACCTGTTCCGGCCGCAGGAGTCCTGGCAGATCGAGCGGATCGCACAGGCGTTGCGGCTGCGCCGTCGCTCGCGCTGTCCGGTCTCGGTGCGCTGGGAGGCGGCCGACGGGGTGCGGCGCGAGGGCGAGCTGACCGCGGACCCGGTCAGTGACTCCGTCGAGACGAGCACCGCACTGCTCGTCATGGTCCGCGTGCTCGGCGAGTGCCCGGTCGTGGAGCGCTCGCCCGAGCCCGCGGCCGGCACCGCCGAGATCCGCATTCTGGCGCTGCTCGCCGGGGGCGCGACCAGCGCGCGGACCGCCCAGGAGACGGGACTGACCGTGGACGGCGTCAACTACCATCTGCGGCGCCTGTCCGAGCGCTGGGGCGCGGCCAACCGTACGGAACTGGTCGCGCGCGCCTACGCGCTGGGCGTACTGACTCCGGGAGTGTGGCCGCCCACGGCCGTGCCCGCTCCCTGAGGGGCGCCGAAGCGCGCGAGGCAGTGCCAGACCCTCTTCAGGTCCTGGAGTTCGTGGCGGCCGGTACGGGCGGCGTCCCCGATGATCCGGGGGTCGAGCCGGCCGTCCTCGGCGATCCGGACGCCGAGCGCGACGAACTCCGGGCCGCGGAAGTCCGGGTGGCGCCGCAGTTCCTCGACCGGGAGCTGGTAGCCGGGGTGCCACTCCACGGGGCAGGGGAGCCGCCGGGCCGCCGCCTCGACGGCCGTGCCGCGGTAGCTCGCGTCCAGGACCAGGGCCTCCATGTCCCGCGCCAGGTCGACGGGGCCGTGCACCTGCGCCTCGATGTAGTCGTCGAGCGCGTCCTGCTCGTCCGCCTCGGCCGGCTCGATCAGGGACATCCCGGCGGCGACCCCGAACGCGGACGGCTCGGCCGCGCTGTCGGGGTAGCAGAAGGTGGCCCGTCGCAGGGCCGCGCCGGTCAGCCGGAAGTGCGAGGAGCCGAAGCGGGGCGCCGCGCCGACGAGCTGGCGCCGGAAGTTCAGTCCGCCGTACACGGGTCGCTCGTGCGCGGGTTCGGCGTCGTACGCCCCGCCGAAGATCCGGCTCTCCCAGCGCCAGCGGTCGCCGCCGGGATGTGCGGTGAGCCCGCCGTTGCTCGTGCCGGTGACGAACTGCGAGACGTACGCGCCGTCCCGGGCCAGCACCTCCAGGATCGGCAGCCCGCCCACCAGCCGGTCGGGGTGGAAGTTCAGGGTGATGCGCAGCGCCGGGTCCACCGCCGGGCCGCGGGAGAGAGCCGCGACATGGCGCAGCGCCCGCTCCTGGGGTGTGCGGCCGTCCCTGAAGTCCACTCGACCCCTCCCCCGCCCCGTTTCCGCACGTCTTCGCCCCACTCCGGGACCCTTGGAGGTCACTCGTCGGGCGGGACATCCGCAACTCATTTCTCCTGAACGGCCAGCACGATCTTGCCCCGGTTGTCGCGCCGTTCCAGACGTTCGTGGGCCGCGCGCGCCTGGTCCAGCGGGACCACCGTCTCGACCGGCACGTGGTACGTACCCACCGCGACCCGCCTGGCCAGCTCGCGCAGGTCCTCGCGGGGGTCGTAGCCGTGGATCTGCAGATTGGTGAGCTGGAATCCGAGGACGGCGGCGTTCTTCGGATAGAAGTCGCGGGTGTCGATCGTGCTCGGCTCCAGGGCGACATTGGCGAGGGCGACCACCCGCCCACCGTGCCCGACCTCGCGCAGACTCCGTGCGAAGGCGGGGCCGCCGACGGTGTCGAGGACGACGTCCGCACCGCGCCCGCCGGTGAGCCGCAGCACCTCCTCGACCTCCGCGTCGCCCGGGTGCGCGGAGGTGTCGAGGGTGTCCTGGGCGCCGAATCCGGCGGCCCAGGCGGTCTTGTCGGGTGAACCCGCGAGCGCGATGACACGGGCGCCGGTCCCGGCGGCGATCTGGACGGCCGCGCTGCCCACTCCGCTCGCGGCGGCCTTCACCACCACGGTGTCGTCCTTGGTCACCTTCGCCAGATGGCGCAGGCAGTACCAGGCGGAGAGCCAGGCGACGGGCAGGGCGGCGGCCTCGGTCAGCTCCAGACCGTCCGGCACGACCGTGACCTGCCGGGCGGGCACGACGGCCAACTCGGCATAGAATCCGGGTGCGTTCACCCCGTCCAGGGCCATGACCCGCTGTCCGATCTCGATGTCGGTCACCCCCTCCCCCACTGCGGCGACGACTCCGGCCGCCTCCACGCCCGGGATCAGCGGCGGCCGTCCGGCCCGGTGGTACCGCCCGGCACGGACCAGCGCGTCCGCCCGGTTCACCCCCGCCGCCACGACCCGCAGCAGCACCTGGCCGGGGCCCACGACCGGGTCGGGGACCTCCACCGGCACCAGCACCTCGGGTCCGCCGAACTCGTCGATCCGCACCGCACGCATACCGCACCTGCTTCCTGGTGGACGCACCGGAGCACCGCGGAATCGGAGGAGATCCACGGGAGCGGTGACACCGGTTGAAGTGGTGTCACCATGCAACACCGCTTCAACCGGTGTCAAGGCGCTACACTCGGACCATGCCCTCCGCTCCCGCCGCCGTCCCCGAGCCCGCCTCGCCGTTCCCCTTCATCGGCGGACGCCCCTGTCTGAACTTCGTGGCCACGCTCGGCAAGCGGCACGCCACCCCCCTGGAGCGACTCCCTGATCCCGACGCCCTCGCCCGCTGGATCGCCGACGCGGGCCTGAGCGCCGGGGCCGACGACACACCGGTGCACGTCACCGAGGGCGATCTCGCCCACGCTCGCACCCTGCGCGAGGCGCTCTACCGGCTCGTACGCGCCGCGATGGCAGGGGAGGCACCCGACCCGGCCGATGTCGCGCGGGCCAACGAGGCGGCGGCCCGCCCCGACCTCGCCCCCCAACTCGCCGAGCCGCAGGACGACGGCGCGGGCCCCCGGCAGCCCCTGCGCTGGACGGCCGGGCATCCCGGACCCGCGGCCCTCGCGACCGTGGCCCGGGATGCCGTCCTGCTGGTCGGCGGCCCGCTCCTCGCCAGGGTCAAGGAGTGCGAGAACCCCGAGTGCTCGCTGCTCTTCCTGGACGACTCCCAGGCCCGTCGGCGCCGCTGGTGTTCCATGGACCGCTGCGGCAACCTCGCGAAGGTGGCCGGCTACCGGTCCCGCAGCCGCACCGGCTCCAACCGGTGACGGTGGGCCGCGCCGTCCGCGCCCGCTCCAACCGGTGACGGTGGGCCGCGCCGTCCGCGCCCGTGGCGTCGACCGGTCGACCACGCCGCGGTGTCCGCCGCCTCGCGGCCCGCAGGTCAGGCCACGGCGGGCGTCCAGTGCGGGTCCCGGCCGAGGAAGGCGAGCAGCGCCTCCGCCCGGCCGGCGGCCGCCGGCACCTCGCGGGCGGCGGCGAACACCCCGTACGAGTCGCGTAGATGACCGGCGAGCCGATCCGCCGCCAACCTGATCCCCTCCGCCAGCTCCTCCTCCAGCGGCGCGTCCTGGCCGGTGGCGACAGCGATGTCCCAGGCGTGCACGGCGGCGTCCATGGCGGCAGCGGCGGCGGCCAACGGGAACGGCATCGGTCCCAGGGGGGTCGCGACCTCCGGGGAGTCGGCCGGCAGCTGCGCGTAGGCGTCCGCCACGCCCCGCAGCACCTTCTCCAGCACCGTCTGCGCGTCGGCGTCCAGCACGTCGGCGGGCCGGAAGGGGTCGGAGTCGGGCCGGTCAGCGCCGGTGATCGCGGCGCCGTACGCCTGCTGATCCAGTCGCGCGTGGTTGAGGACCTGGCGCACCGTCCACTCGCTGCACGGCGTCGGCGCCCCCCACGCCCGCTCCGGTACGGCGGCGGCCACCTCACTCAGGTAGACATGTGCCCTGGTCAGCAGTTCGAAGCCCGCGAGATCGCGCATTCCTGGTCCCCTCCTGGTTGCCTTCCGGCCGATGAGAACAAACTAGGCTCCCTTGCGGACAGTTACGGTCCTCAATCAGCACGTTCGGTACGCCTGCGAAAAGGGAAAAGGCCAAGGATGCGAGACGTACGTGGTGCGTGGGCCGTGGCAGGCGCACAGCTCCGGAAGTGGCACGAGGAACCCGTGGTCGTCCAATCGGTGCGGTCGGCGGGGGCCGCGACCGTCGCGTACGTGATCGCGCTGCGGCTCAGTCCGGAGCCCGCGCCGCTCACCGCCCCGCTCACCGCGCTCCTGGTCGTGCAGGTCACGCTCTACGCCACCCTCACCACCGGGATCCGCCGGGTGAACTCCGTGGTGGCGGGTGTCGTCGTCGCCATCGCCTTCAGCGTTCTCGTGGGTCTGACATGGTGGAGTCTGGCCCTGCTCATCCTCGCCTCGCTGGCCGTCGGCCATCTCGTCCGGGTCAGCGAGTTCGTGCCCGAGGTGGCGATCAGCGCCATGCTCGTGCTCGGCGTGACCAGGGTCGGGGACACGGCCTGGGCCAGGGTGCTGGAGACATTGATCGGCGCGGTGGTCGGACTCGGCTGCAATCTGCTCTTCGCTCCGCCGGTGTGGGTGGGCGCGGCCGGCGAGTCCATCGAGGATCTGGCGCGGCGGGTACGCCAGTTGATACTGCGCATGGGCGAGGAGGCGGCCGGCCGCACCCCCGTCGAGCACGCGACCGCCCGGCTGCACGAGGCGCGCCGCCTGGACCACGACATCGTCCAGGTCGACGCGGCGCTCCGGCAGGCCGAGGACAGCCTCAAGCTCAATCCGCGTGTACGGGAGGGCCTGCTGCACCGGATCGTGCTGCGCACCGGCCTGGACACGCTGGAGATCTGCACGGTGGTGCTGCGGGTACTCGCCCGCACCCTCACCGACCTCGCCAAGGAGCGCGATCCCGAGCCACTGTTCGAGCCGCAGGTGGGGGCGACGCTGGAGCAGCTGCTGTCCGAAGTGGGCGACGCCGTGGTGAGTTTCGCGGTCCTGGTGACCACGGACATCAGTCAGAACGCCGAGTCCGCCGAGGCCCGGCTCGCCGCGGAGCTGTCCACCGCCACGGCGACCCGCGACAAGCTGGCCCAGCTGCTGCTCGACGAGGTGCAGCGGGACGCCCGGCAGTGGCAGCTGCACGGCGCCGTCCTCACCGAGGTCAACCGCATCCTGGACGAGCTGGACACGGAGCACCGCTCGCGACGGCTCATGGAGGAACTCGACCGCGGCACCCGCGAAGAGCGCGAGCGCCATCACCACCTCATCCGACTGAGGCAGCGCCTTCGGATGCCCCGCGGGCCGCGACAGCCACGCTCGGACCGGAACCGTCCCCCCGTCTCCGATCGTTCTCTCTGAGGACAGCCGTTCCGTGTCGGGGACGGGCGCGACGACGGGGGGAGCGGACGGATGGCCGACGACGCTGTGCGGATCGACGGGAACACACTGCGCCTGCCGGGCGGGGTGCGGGTCCGTTTCATGCGGACGCTGCGCCTGCCCGAGACGGGTACGCACGAACTGCCACCGGGGCTCGGCGAGTTCCCTGTGCGCCGTGTCGAGGACCACGCGGACACCGTGCCCGCCGAGTGGCGTGCGCGCGGCGGTGTGATGCTGCCGGTGTATCTGCGCGAGGCCATGTGGCTGAGCTTTGCGGGCTCGACGGAGCCGGCCGCGCTCCAGGTCGGCGTGGGCAAGGTGTGCGCGGTCTCGGGCATGCCGTGGAGCTCCCTGCTCGCCCAGGACCCGCAGAACTACGTGGTGCTCCCCCGCCAGCCCTGGCTCGACGGCATCAACTCCGGGAAGGGCACGGTCCGCCAGTTCGTGGCCGTGCCGCTGGGGCTCGGTGCCACGGTCGAGGGCCAGGTCACCGGCGAGGAGGTGTGGGGCGGCCTGCAGCTGCAGTCCTTCCGGCTGAATGACGCGGAGCTCGCGAAGTGGCGTGAGCTGGAGCGCCGCCGGACCGTGAGCACGAGGTCGGTGAAGAGCGTGTCCGCCTATGGCGCCGCCCCGCCCGCTCCCGGCGCCGCCATGGCCGCCGCACCCGCCTCCGCGGCCCGCCCGAGGAGCGCCCCGGCCATGGGACTCGGCGTCGGAGGCTCGATGCGCCAGGAGGTCTACGTGGACGAGCGATCGCGCGGCGCCTGGGCCAGGGAGCCCGCCGGCCGGGTGTTCGTGCATCTCGTGACGCCTCCCGAGTGGCGCCGCATCACGGGCGAGGCTCCCCCGCCGTCCCCCGTCGACCGCGCTGCGTACACAAAGGCCGGGCTGCCCTGGTTCGAGTACTACGACGACGCGGCCCAGGACGTCGCCCCCACCGACACGCTGAGCTCGGTGCGGCCGGTCGGCGAGTGGCTCGGCGACGACCACGAGCCCTGGCAGGAGCCCTCGCCCCACCAGGTGAAACAGCTGGGCGACGCGCCGGGCAAGCCGGTCGGGGACGGTGACTGGTAGGCGGCCGCACCCGGTCGTCGGGCAACCCCGCCCATCGTTGCACAGGATGCAACAAGCGTTGCCGTTCTTGCACTTCTCGGGTGTCGCACGCCAAGGTGGCTGTGACGACCGAGGCAACCGACACCCGAGGTGCAGGCATGAACAGTGGCGCAGATCCGGCGCGGGACGCGGGCGGCGGCTGGGGCAGGCGCCGGTTCCTCGGGGCGCTGGCGGGGATCACCGCGGTGACGACGGTTCCGGCACCGGCCGCGCCACGCACCCGCCCCGCGGCCACCACGACCCCGCCCGCCGGGGGCTCCCCCGCCACCTCGGCCCCCGGGCCGACCTCTTCCTCCCCCACCGTCCGCCGGCTGTTCCTGGGCACGTACACCTCGGTCGCGGGCGGTGGAAAGGGGATCGGCCTGGCCACGTACGACCCGGCGACGGGTGCCGTCACGGCCACCGGCACGCTCACCGGCATCGGCGACCCGTCGTACCTCGCCACGCATCCGAAGGGCCACACCCTGTACGCCGTCGACGAGCGGCCGGAGGGCGCCGTGACGGCCGTACGGCTCGCCGACAACCGGGTACTGGGCACCCGGAGCACCGGCGGCGCGGGCCCCTGCCACCTCTCCGTGCATCCGAGCGGACGGTGGCTGCTGAGCGCCAACTACACCTCGGGCAGCGTGGCCGTGCACCCCGTCGACGCCTCGGGCGCACTCGGCGAACGCACCGACCTGGTCACCCACTCCAGTCCGGCACCGGGCCCCGGCCAAGACGGCCCACACGCGCACCAGTTCGTGACCAGCCCGGACGGCGGGCACCTCCTCGCCGTCGACCTGGGCACCGACACGGTCTACACCTACCGCCTGGACCAGTCGAAGGGCACGCTCACCGAGGTCTCCCAGGCGCACACCCGGCCGGGCGCGGGGCCACGCCATCTCACCTTCCACCCCGACGGCCGTTTCGCCTATCTCGCCAACGAGGTCGACAACACGGTCGTGGTCTGCGCGTACGACCCGGCGAGCGGACGGCTCACCCCGGGCGACCCGCAGTCCACCGGCACGGGCACGGGCACGAACTACCCGGCGCAGATCCTGGTGACGTCGCACGGGTCGTACGCCTATCTCGCCAACCGCGGCCACAACAGCCTGACGCGGTACGCGGTCGAGGCGGCCGGTGCCCGGTTGAGGCTCCTGGACACCGTGCCGGTCGGCGGCGACTTCCCGCGCCAGCTCGCCTTCTCGCCGGACGAGCGGCTGCTGTTCACGGCGAACCAGCGCTCGAGCACGGTCAGCATCTTCCACGTCGAGGGCGCAAGCGGTGAACTCCGGCTCGCGGGCGAGCCTTTCGCCTCACCCGTCGCCGTCTGTGCGCTGCCGCTGTAGCGCGCGGGGGCAGGCCGCGGAGCTCGCCTGCGTGAGCAGCACATGCATCCGCTCGGTGAGCTGCGAGACATCGTCGGCGGGCGAGTGGAAGGACAGACGTACGTCACCGTTGCCGCGCGCCCGTTCGATCCGCAGTGTCAGTCCGTGCCGGTCGACGGCGAGCGGCTGGACGCGGACCGCGCCGTGCAGGCTCTCGGGCTCGACGAGGCGGGTCAGCCGCTCGACGGCGTCGGGGTGCGCGTCGGCCAGGTGGGTGAGCAGGCTCGCCTCGGCCGTCGTGAGCGGATCGGGGACGGCGTCCGCGAACTCGTCGAGGTCCACCACGAGCGCGCCGGACGCCTCGCGCAGCACCACACGCGAGGGCTGGAACTCCAGATGCCCGTCCGCCAGGACGAACCGGCCGGCCATCCAGAGCCGGGCGCGGATCCGGTTGCGCACCGGCACGGGCGCGACGTCCGCGAACTCCAGGACGGCGGAGGGCTCTCCGCGCGGCGCACAGACCGCCGCGGCCGTCAGCGTGCTGTCGTCCGGCACATGCAGGAGAACCCGACCGTCCGCGGTGACGGTGTGCGCGCCGACGAGTTCCTCCCTGCCACCCTCCGCGGTCACCGCGCAGGACCAGGCCGTGGCGAGCACCGAGCGGGCGCGCTCGGCAGCGGCGGGCGCGGCCGTCCAGCTATGACGGTCACCCATGCGGTCACCCATCCCAACCTCCCTTAGGTAAGCCTTGCCTAACCTATCGGAGATCCGGGCGTACGCCAACCGCGCCATACCTTCGTCCCTCTCACGAGTTACGGCGTGATGGCGCCCAGCAGAGCCCGCGCGCACAGATCCCGCAGCTGCTCCCGGGTCAGCTCCGCCCCCCTGAGCCACTCCAGACACACGGCCGTGGTGAAGGCGAGCCAGCCACGGACGGCGATCCGCAGCTCGGGCCGGTCCTCGATCCCCCCGGGGACGTCGGGGTCCGCGTCGAGCGCCGCCAGGATCTGCTGCTCCTGCGCGGCCAGCGCCCGCTGATAGACCCTGCGCACGGCCTGGTCACCGGCCGCGTCGGCGCGGTGGAAGGCGCGGAAGCCGTGCGCGTGGGCCTCGACGTACGCCAGGAAGGTGTCGAGTCCGGCGCTCAGCTGCTCGCGGACGGGAATGCCGGGCACCGCGGCCGTCAGCCGCAGCATCCGCTCGCTCTCGCGCTCCACGACCGCCGCGAAGAAGTCCCGTTTGGTGGGAAAGTAGTGGTACAGGAGCCCGCGCGAGACCCCGGCGATCTCGGCGACCTGCTCGATCCACACCTCGTCGTACGGGCTCTCCGAGAACAGCCGCGCCCCGACGGACAGCAGCTGCTCCCTGCGCTCCTCGGTACTGAGCCGACGGCGTGTCCGCTCTCCTCGCTCCCCCTGTTTGCCCATCATGGCCGCACCTTACTTGACGTCGGTTCAACAACGGGATCACACTGAAAACCGCTATTGAACTCGCGTACAACATGGTCAGGACAGCAGCGTCGACGTGCCGCAGGCACTAGGGAGATCGCGTCATGGCGGAGACGACAGGGGCCGTGCTGCCCAAGGGGTTCCGGAGCGCGGAGCTGGGCTGGCCCGAGCTGCACCGCATCCCCCGCCCGCCCTACCGGCTCCCCCTCGTCGGGGATGTGATCGGCGCGAACGTCCGCTCTCCGGTGCAGGACTCGATGCGATTCGGGCGCAGGCTCGGGCCGATCTTCCGGCGCAAGGGCTTCGGCAAGGAGATCGTCTTCGTGTGGGGCGCCGAGCTCGCGGCCGAGCTGGCGGACGAGACACGGTTCGCCAAGCACGTCGGCCTCGGGGTCGCCAACCTCCGGCCGGTCGCCGGGGACGGTCTGTTCACGGCGTACAACCACGAACCGAACTGGCAGCTGGCCCACGACGTCCTCGCCCCGGGCTTCAGCCGTGAGGCGATGGAGGGCTACCACCCGATGATGCTCGCCGTGACCGAGCGGCTGATGGACCGCTGGGACGGGGAACGCGCGGCGGGCCGGGCGGTGGACGTACCCGGCGACATGACGAAACTGACGCTGGAGACGATCGCCCGCACCGGCTTCGGCCACGACTTCGGCTCCTTCGAGCGCTCCAGGCCGCACCCCTTCGTCACCGCGATGGTCGGCACCCTGACCTACGCGCAGCGCCTCAACGTGCTCCCCGCGCCGCTGGCCCCGGTCCTGCTGCGCGGAGCCACCCGCCGCAACAAGGCGCACATGGCGTATCTGAACCAGACGGTCGACGCCGTCGTGGCCGCCCGTCAGCACTCCTCCGGCGAGGGGGACCTGCTCGACCGGATGCTGGAGACCGCCCACCCGGACACGGGCGAGCGGCTGACGCCCGAGAACATCCGACGCCAGGTGATCACCTTCCTGATCGCCGGCCACGAGACGACCTCGGGCGCGCTCTCCTTCGCCCTGCACTACCTCGCCCAGCACCCGGACGTCGCCGACCGCGCACGGGCCGAGGTGGACCGGGTCTGGGGCGACACTCCCCTGCCCGCCTACGACCAGGTCGCCAAGTTGCGGTACGTACGCCGGGTCCTCGACGAGTCGCTACGGCTGTGGCCGACGGCGCCCGGCTTCGCGCGCGAGGCCCGCGAGGACACCGTGCTGGGCGGGGTCCACCCGATGCGGACGGGTGCCTGGACCCTGGTCCTGACGGCGCTGCTGCACCGCAACCCGGAGGTGTGGGGCGCGGACGCCGAGGAATTCGACCCGGACCGCTTCGACCCGGGGGCCGTACGGTCCCGGGCCGCCCACACCTTCAAGCCGTTCGGCACGGGGGCTCGGGCCTGCATCGGCCGGCAGTTCGCGCTGCACGAGGCGACGCTCGTCCTGGGGCTGCTGCTGCGCCGCTACGATCTGCGGCCGGAACCGGACTACCGACTGCGGATCTCCGAGCGGCTGACGCTGATGCCGGAGGGACTGCGGCTGCACCTCGACAGCCGTGCGTCCGCTGCCGACTCACTCGTCGGTGGTCCAGTGGCCCGGGCGGGTGACTGACCGCGGCAGCCTGGTCCCGGCACTGCCCCTGGCCGCGTTCAGCTGGGGCTGGGTCAGGAAGAACGCGTCGGTCAGATCCGCGTCCGTCAGATCGGTGTCGCGGAAGTCGGCGCCGATCAGGTCCGCGCCGCGCAGATCGGCACCGGTGAGGTCGGCGGCGATGAGGTAGGCGCCGCGCAGGTTGGCACCCCGCAGGTCGGCGCCCTTGAGGCGGGCGCCCATGAGGTCGGCGCCGCGCCGCTCCTTCTTCTTGCCGCGGCCGACTCCCGCGCGCACGAGTTCGCTGGTCCGCAGCAGGAGGGTGTTGACGTGCTGCCGGTGTGCGTTCACGTCCAACTCCCCCAGTTCCTCGGGGGATTGGTTCGTCAGCCGCTCCGTCTCCGCGAGGGCTCGGCGGATGTCGGCGTGGATCGGGCGGGCCGCGGGGAGGGTCAGGGCCTCGTTCAGGTACCGGAGCAGTTCGTGGAGCTGGCGGACGACCGGGAACACGTCGAACATCTGCCGGGCTCGTTCTCGCGGGCCTGTGCGCCAGTCCTGGCCGGCGAAGGTGACCTGGGAGACCTGCTGGCCGGCGCCGAAACAGTCGTACACCGTGCACCCGTTGAACCCCTTCTCCCTCAGCTGCGTGTGGATTCCGCACCGGGAGTCCGTCCGCAGGTTCTGGCAGGGCTTTCCGGCGTCCTTGTCGATCGCGAAGTCCGCCGAGCGGGTGAAGGGCAGGGCGACACAGCACAACCCGAAACACCGACTGCAGTCGGCCCGCAACTCAAGGAGCCGTTCATCGACTGCCGTCACGCTGTCTTCTTGCATGTCACCAGCGTACTGAGGCGGCAGGCGCCCTCCGTGAGGGGTTCTCTCGCCCCCGCCGCCCCCGCCCGTCCCATCCCCACCTGGGGGCTCCGCCCCCCAAGCCCCCGATCGGCCTGAACGGCCTCGTCCTCAAACGCCGGACGGGCTGAAAGATGCGCGCCAGCGCTCTCAAGGGGCGCGGGGAACTGCGCGACCAGCCCCCACGGGCCCGCAGCCGGAAGACCGTCCTGCGGGGTCTGGGGGCGGAGCCCCCAGGGATGGGACGGGTAGGGGCGGCGGGGGCGAGGAAACCGGGGTCAGCCCTCCAGGTCGGTCAGGCGTTCGGGGTCGGCGAGGATGTACATCTCGACGATGCGGCCGTCGGTGATGGTGACGCCCATGACGGACAGGGGGCGGCCTTCGGGGGCCGTGACGACGCCGATCGCCCCGTTGACCAGCACGAGCCGGGAGAACTCCGCGAACTGGCGGAACATGAGCGCCTGTTGGGCGACGCCGGTCGCACCGTGGACCACCTTGGACGCCGCCGCCCCACCGACGAGCACACCGGAGTCGACACGGAGCACGACATCGGGATGGAGGACGGACACCAGCGCCTCGAAGTCCCCGGCGCGCGAGGCCGCGAGAAAGGCGTCGAGGACCAGCTTCTGCCGAGCGAGATCGGTCTCGGGCTCCGGCGCGGCAGCGCCCCGTACCCGCCGCCGCGCCCGACTCGCCAACTGCCGCGTCGCGGCCGACGAGCGTCCCACGACGGGCGCGATGTCGTCGAAGGGCACCGCGAACATGTCGTGCAGGACGAACGCGAGGCGCTCCGCGGGTTCCAGTGTCTCCAGGACCACCAGCAGGGCCAGCCCCACCGAGTCGGCGAGCAGCACCTCCTGCTCGGGGTCGATCCGCTCCAGGGGGCTGACCAGCGGGTCCGGGACATAGGTGTCCAGCGGCTCCTCGCGGCGCGCGGCACGCGTACGCAGCATGTCCAGGCAGACCCGGCCGACCACCGTGGTCAGCCAGCCCGCTAGGTTCCTGATCTCGCCGACGTCCGTGCGGCCGAGCTTCAGCCACACCTCCTGGACCGCGTCGTCCGCCTCGCTCAGCGAGCCGAGCATCCGGTAGGCCACCGCCCTCAGGCGACCGCGGTGCTCCTGGAACCGGTCCGCGAGGTGTTCGAGGAGTTCGTCGTCGTCCATTGCGTTGCCCTCTCCCCCGAACGGCGCCCGGTCAGACCTCGTCGCGCGTCAGCGCCAGCAACCGGTCCAGGACGCGCGACCCCCCGGCCCGTACACCGTCGTGCTCGAACTCGTCGGTCACCCAGGTCCGCAGACCACCGATGGCACGGGCCGTGCGCAGGGAGTGCTCCGGGTCGACGTACATGTCGTCGTGGTAGACCGCCGCGGCCACCGGCACCTCGTTGGCGGCGAGGCGAGCGGGGTCGTACAGCGGCCGCCAGTCGGTGCGCGCGGCGAGTTCCTCGGCGGTCTCGCGCAGGGGACGCAGCGCGGGGTCGGTGTCGAACAGCCAGGGGTGCACGGACTCGCCGGTGAACAGCAGCGGTCCGTCGTCCGCGAGGGCCTTCGCCGCGTCGAACTGCGGGAACTCGGCGCGCACCCGCTCGGCGGACCAGGCGGTCGGCCGGTCGTCCTGGGCGTAGCAGGCCTCGTGGACGAGCGCGTACAGGGGGTGGCCGGCGTACGAGAGGAGGCCCTGTACCTCCTCCTGGAAGGCGTCGGAGAGGGCCGGGCCCTGCGGGGTGCGGACGAAGGCCTCCTCCAGGAGATAGTGCAGACGGTGGCTGCCCTCGCCACCGCCGAGGAGGATGCCGAGGGACTGGAAGGCCTCGACGGTCAGGCGGTAGCCGTTGCTCAGGACGATCTCGTGGCGGAGGAGGTGATCGGCGATCTGCCGGGCCCGCTCGATGTCCTGGGGGTAGCGCGCGTAGTGTGCCGCGACCTTGCGTTCGATACGGGGATACGCGGCCCGGTAGACGTCGTCCGCGTGCGCGTCGAGGGAGGGCAGGCCGCCGGTGATGAGGGCCGCGCGCAGACCTTCGGGGGCGGTCGAGAGGTAGTGCACGATGCAGAAGCCGCCGAAGCTCTGGCCGAGTACGGTCCAGGGGTCGCCGCCGGTGAGCCGGGGGCGGATGGCCTCGCAGTCGCGGACGATGGAGTCGGCGCGGAAGTGCGCGAGGTAGTCGGCCTGCGCGCCGGGGCCGCCGCGCAGCGGCAGCGTCTGGCGATTGGCGGGCGTGGAGTGGCCGGTGCCGCGCTGGTCGAGCAGCAGCACCCGGAACTCCTTCAGCGCGCGGCCGAGCCAGGCCTGCTTGCCGACGAAGCGGTTGGCGCCGAAGCCGGGGCCGCCTTGGAGGTAGACCATCCAGGGGAGGTCCTGGTGCGCCTTGTCGCTCGCGACGACCTCGCGGGCGAACAGTTCGATGCTCTCCCCCGCCGGGTCGTCGTGGTCGAGGGGCACGGTGAAACGGTGGTCGGTGAGGACGACACCGGGCTGGCGGTAGCTGACGGTCAACAGGGCTCCCGAGACGTACGGATCCAGGCTGCGTCCCAGTTGAGCACATGATCGCCGACCGGCCGAGACCGGGGATCAAGAAAGTCGTACTGAATGGTCGCTCAGCAGGCCAGGCGCGCGGACCGTGCCGCGCGTCAGCGCGCCGACAGGCTGGAGCGGCGCACGACCAGCTCCGGCTGGAGCACCACGCGCCGGTGCTCGTGCGGTGTGGGTGCCGTCTCGGCCTCCGTCTCCTCCAGCAGCAGTTCGGCGGCGAGGGCGCCCATGGTCATGGCGGGCTGCCGAACGGAGGTGAGCGGGACGGCCGCGGCGGCGGCGAACTCGATGTCGTCGTAGCCGACGATCGCGAGGTCGTCGGGGACGCCGACGCCCGCCGCGTACATGGCCTGCAGGACGCCGAGCGCGAGCAGGTCGTTGGCGCAGAAGACGGCGGTCGGCCGCTCGGCGAGGCCCAGCAGCCGGGCGCCCGCGTCGCGGCCCGCGGCCACGTCGAGGCGCTGGGTGGGCAGCTCCCGCATCGCGGTGGGCGGGAGGCCTGCCTCGGCCAGCGCGTTCAGGGCACCCACGCGGCGGTCCCTGACCTGGTTGAGGCCGGGCGGGCCACTGACGTAGGCGATCGATCGATGGCCCGCGTCGACCAGATGCCGTACGGCCAGCGCGCCGCCCGCCACGTCGTCGACCGAGACCGAGCACTCGGTGGTGCCCTCGGCGACCCGGTCGACCAGCACGAAGGGGATGCCGTTGCGGCGGAACGTCGCGATGTTGCGCCCGGTCGCGTCGGCGGGCGTCAGCAGCACGCCGCGTACCCGCTGCTCGGCGAAGAGCGACAGATAGTCGGCCTCCTCGCTGGCGCTCTGCGCGCTGTTGCAGACCATCACGCCGAGCCCGGCGTCCCGCGCGGCGCGCTCGGCGCCGCGGGCCACGTCCACGAAGAAGGGGTTGCCCATGTCGAGGACGAGCAGGCCCATGATCCGGCTGCGTCCGGCCCGCAGCTGGCGCGCGGACTCGCTGCGGACATAGCCGAGCCGGTCTATCGCCGACTGGACACGGGCCCGGGTCTCGGAGGCGACGCTGTCCGGGCGGTTGATGACGTTCGAGACCGTGCCCACGGAGACTCCGGCGGCGCGGGCGACGTCCTTGATACCCACCGACTGTGCCATCAGGCAGGAACCTCCAGGGGGACGAGAAGCGGCGGGCGGGCCTTCACATTACCCGCGAGTCCGCCGACTTCGCTGGTCATGCGGGCAGCCGGAAGTCGACGACATGGAGCGCCGAGGGCGTGGTCCCGCTGGACTTCTCCTGGTACATGACCGACAGCGTCCCGTCCTGTGAGACGCGCGTCTCGTCGATCACCACCTCACCGAAGGCGTCGAGGCCGCTGCCGTCGTACAGGAGCTTCCAGTCCGTGTACCCGGAGGACTTCGAGGCGCCCGCGATCCGGCCGAAGGGCATGATCGCGTAGGCGTTGTCGTACTTGTCCAGGATCAGCTTCGTGCGCTGGCTCGAGCCGAGGGCGATCGGGATCTCGGTCTTGGTCCAGCTGCCCGAGGCGTTCTTACGGAGGTGGAAGGCGCGGCCGTTGTTCGTCCGGTCGGTGACGTAGTTGGTGGTGCACTGGCCGAAGCGCCCGGGAACGTAGCTGATGATCGCGTGCGGCAGGCCGGTGGAGTCGGTGGCCTGGCTCTCCTGGTTCATCAGGGAGTGGTCGGGGTTGAGCGCGTCGACGACGAGTCCGGCGTCGGTGACGGCCACCGTGTCGGAGCCGCCCGTGGTGCCGACGAGGGTGCCCGCGTTGTTGCGCCAGGTGCGGCCGCGGTCGGTCGAGTAGACGTAGCCGGTGTCGTGGTTGGTGATGCCGCCGCTGTTGCACATCACGGCGCCGTTCTGCTCGCGCCAGGTGAAGAAGGAGTGCAGGCGTCCGTTGACGTCGTAGTCGATGCCGTGCAGGTACATGTTGCGGGCGGTGCTGGAGCCGTGCTCGCTGGTGTACGTGCCGGTCGAGCCGGACCACTCCCCGAGAGCGGTCCAGGACGAGCCGTCGTACTCCGCGAGGGCGTTGCGCCCGTTTCCGGAGATGCCCACGCGGTAGCTCAGCTGGAGCTTGCCGTCGGGCGTGGAGATGAACTGGGGGTAGGTGAACTGCGTGGTGAGCGCGAGACCGTCCAGCGAGGTCTGTACGGCTCCGAAGACCGCGGAGGTCCAGGCGGTGGAGGCGGGGTTGTCGAGCAGCCCGGCCACCGACTTCACATAGAAGAAGCCGTCGCTGTGGGAGTCCATGTTGAGGTGCAGCCGGCCGTCGGTCTTCGACACGCCCATGGAGATCACGTTGTGGGAGTCGGAGCTCTTGAGCCGATGGGCGAGGGTGAGTGTCGACCAGCTGGACGCGCCGAGCGCCCGGCGGGCGACGACCGCGCTGCTGTCGGTGGTGTACCAGACGGCGTACTGGTAGCCCTTGTAGGTCAACAGACCGTTCTTCTGGAACGAGTTGTTGTTGACCAGGCCGTCGTAGGACACGAAGTACAGGGCGTGGGCGTCGAGTTGGGTGCTGCCGGTGAGGGTGACCGAGGGGCCGGGGTCGGCCGCGCGTGCCGTACCGGCGCCGATTCCGGGGCCTGCCACACCGGTCAGCAGGGCGGTGGCCAGCAGGGTGCGTCTCTTCATGTCCGGACTCCTGGGTAGGGCTTCGCGCGGGCGGCAGAGGGGGGGCAGCGGGTATCAGACGAGGTGGAAGACCTCGGTGAGGGGCTTCATGGCCTCGTCGGGTCTGGCGCCGTCCAGCGATTCGAAGAACGGCGCCATCTCCGCCTGCCAACGGGCATTGATGTCGGTGGCTTCCATGCCGGCCTGCGCGGCCGCGAAGTCCTCGGTCTCCAAGTAGCCGACCAGCAGGCCGTCCTCGCGCAGGAAGAGCGAGTAGTTGTGCCAGCCGGTGGCCGAGAGCGCGTCGAGCATCTCGGGCCACACGGCGGCATGCCGCTCGCGGTACTCGTCGAGGCGGTCCGCACGGACCTTCAGCAGGAAGCACACACGCTGCATCAAGGGACCCCCGGATCCTAGAAGTTGAACTGGTCGATGTTCTTGGCGTTGAAGACGGTCGGCTTGCCCAGGTTGATCACGCCGTCCTTGCCGATGGTGAACGAGCCCATGTCACCGGCCTTGAAGGTCTCGCCCTCGGCTCCGGTGATCTGCCCCGAGGACAGCGCCACGGCCGTACGCGCGGCGAGTTCGCCGAGCTTCGCCGGGTCCCACAGCTCGAAGGCGTCGACGGTGCCGTTCTTGACGTACTTGCGCATGTCGTTGGGGGTACCGAGGCCGGTCAGCTTGACCTTGCCCTTGTACTTGGAGCCGGAGAGGTACTGGGCCGCGGCCTTGATGCCGACGGTGGTCGGGGAGATGATCCCCTTGAGGTTCGGGTGCTCCTGGAGGAGACCCTGGGTCTGCTGGAAGGACTGCTGGGCGTCGTCGTTGCCGTAGGCGACCTTGACCAGCTTGACGTCCTTGTACTTGGGGTCCTTCAGCTCCTCCTTCATGAAGTCGATCCAGGTGTTCTGGTTCGTCGCGGTCTGCGCGGCGGACAGGATCGCGATCTCGCCCTTGTAGCCGATCTGCTCGGCGAGCAGCTGCACCTCGGTACGGCCCAGGTCCTCGGCGCTGGCCTGTGAGACGAAGGCGTTGCGGCACTCGGGGTTGGTGTCGGAGTCGTAGGTGACGACCTTGATCTTGTTGCTCATGGCCTGCTTGAGCGCGGTGCACAGGGCGCCCGGGTCCTGCGCGGACACGGCCATCGCGTTGACCTGCTGCTGGGTGAGCGTGTTGACGTAGCTCACCTGACCGGAGGTGTCGGTGGCGCTGCTGGGGCCGACCTCCTTGTACTTGGAGCCGAGCTCCGTCAGCGCCTTCTCGCCGCCCTTGTCCGCCGAGGTGAAGTACGGGTTGTTGACCGCCTTGGGCAGAAAGCCGACCGTGAGGCCCTTCTTCGTGGCCGCGTTCGGGTCGGCCTTGCCGGTCGCGGCGGCCGAGCCGCCCCCGCTCTTCACGTCGTTCTTGGTGGTGCCGCCGCAGGCGGTGACGGCCAGGGCGAGCGAGGTGACGGCGGCGAGCGCCGCGCCGGTACGGCGGAGGGATGACTTGCGCATGGCGGGTTCCTTTTGACGGAGGTGAGTGCGGCGCGCCCCTGAAAGGGCGCAGGGCTGTATCGGATATGCGGCTCCGCCGCGTGGGCGAGAGCGGCCACGGGCGGCCCGCAGTTCTCGAACGGTCTATCCGGCGGAGCGTGCCGCCCTCGCTACGGAGATCTGCCGGGCGACCCGGGGGCCGAGTACGGAGATGACGAGCAGAACGCCCGTGACGACGATCTGCGACTGCGCGGAGACGTTCAGGAGGCTCATCACGTTCTGCAGCGCGCCGAGCAGGAAGACTCCCGCGATCGCGCCGCCGAGCGTGCCCTTGCCGCCGTCGAAGTCGATGCCGCCGAGCAGGACGGCGGCGACGACGGAGAGTTCGAGGCCGTTGGCGTTGTCGTAACGGGCGCTGGCGTAGTGCAGGGCCCAGAAGATGCCGGTGAGCGAGGCCATGAAGCCGGTGGCGACGAAGAGGATCAGCTTCTGCCGCTTGACGCGGATGCCGGCGAACCGGGCGGCCTCCTCGTTGGCGCCGACCGCGAAGGCCGAGCGCCCGAACGGGGTGGCGTGCAGTACCACCACGGCGATCGCGAGGAGCACGAGGAAGGGCAGGAAGGCCTGCGGGATGAAGGTGTTCCCGATGCGCCCGGCCGCGAAGTCCTGGTACTGGGCGGGGAAGTCGGTCACCGCGTCCGAGCCGAGCACGATCTGCGCGATGCCCCGGTAGGCGGCGAGCGTGCCGATGGTGACGGCGAGGGAGGGCAGTCCGAGCCGGGTCACCAGCAGGCCGTTGACCAGTCCGCACACCACGCCGAGCAGCAGGCACAGCGGGATGATCGTCTCGATGGTCATGCCCTGGTTCCACAGGGCTCCCATCACCGAGCCGGACAGACCGGCCGTGGAGGCGACCGAGAGGTCGATCTCCCCGGCCACCACGAGCAGGGTCATCGGCAGCGCGATCAGCGCGATGGGCAGCGTGTTGCCGATCAGGAACGACAGGTTGAGGGCGTTGCCGAATCCGTCGACGAAGCCGAAGGAGAACAGCAGCAGGACGATGAGGAGGGCGCCGACGACCGTGTCCCAGCGGACGGCGCGCGCGAGGGGCGAGTCAGCCATGGCGGGCGTTCCTCTTCTTCAGTGCGGAGGCCACGCGCAGCGCGACGATCCGGTCGACCGCGATGGCGAGGATGAGCAGGATGCCGTTGATGGCGAGCACCCAGACGGAGCTGACGCCGAGGGCGGGCAGCACACTGTTGATGGAGGTCAGCAGCAGCGCGCCGAGCGCGGCGCCGTAGACGCTGCCGGAGCCGCCGGTGAAGACGACACCGCCGACCACGACCGCGCTGACGACGGTGAGTTCGTAGCCGGTTCCGGTGCCGGAATCGACGTTGCCGAACCGGGCGAGGTACAGGGCGCCCGCGAGTCCGGCGAGGCCGCCGCACACGACGTACGCGGTGAGGATCCGCTTGCGGACGGGGATGCCGGCGAGCCGGGCGGCCTCCGGGTTGGAGCCCAGCGCGTACAGCTCGCGGCCGCTGCCGAAGTGCTTGAGGTAGTACGCGGTGACCAGCACGACCGCCAGCGCGATCAGGGCGAGGTACGGGACCGCGGAGATGCCGCCGGAGCCGAAGTCGACGAAGCCGCCGGGGAGGTCGGCCGCGGTGATCTGGCGGGAGCCGACCCAGATGGAGTCGACGCCACGGATGATGTAGAGCGTGCCGAGGGTGACGACCAGCGCGGGCACCTGACCGAGGCTGACCAGCAGCCCGTTGACCAGTCCGCAGCCGATGCCGAGCAGGACGGCCAGGAAGATCGCGACGACGGGGTTTCCGCCGCCGTGCAGATAGGTGCCGGCGGCGAAGGCGCTGATGCCGAGGGTGGAGCCGACCGACAGGTCGACGTTCCGGGTGATCACGACCAGCGACTGACCGGTGGCGACCAGGACCAGGATCGTCGCGTTCAACAGCAGGTCTTTGATGCCCTGTTCGGACAGGAACTCGCTGTTGCCCATCTGGGTGATGGCGATCATCACCAGGAAGACGACCAGGATGGCGAGTTCACGCATCTTGAAGACACGGTCCACCAGCCGGGTGCCACTCGACTTGGGCACCTCGGCGGCGGGCGCGGGATTGGGTGCGGTCACCGTCATACGGCGGCCCTCCGGGGGATGTTCGGGGTCTGGCGGTCGGCCGTCCGAGTGCGGGGATCGGCCCCCTGCGGGGAGGCGGGCGTGGCGCGGGCGGCCGAGCCGGCGACTCCGGACTCTTCACCGGCGGCCCACTCGACATCCGCCGGTGTTGCGCCGAGGGTGGCGTGCCTGGTGGCTGTCATGCGGCAACCCTCCCCGTCGCGGCGGCCATCACGGTCTCCTCGGTGGCTTCGGAGCGGGGTATCTCGGCGGTGAGGCGGCCCTCGTGCATCACCAGCACGCGGTCGGCCATGCCGAGGATCTCGGGCAGGTCGGAGGAGATCATCAGGACGGCCACCCCGTCGGCGGCCAACTCGGAGAGCAGCCGGTGCACTTCCGCCTTCGTGCCCACGTCGATGCCCCGGGTGGGCTCGTCGACGATCAGCACCTTGGGGCCGGTGGCGAGCCACTTGGCGAGGACGACCTTCTGCTGGTTGCCGCCCGAGAGCGTGTTGACCGTGTCGGCGATCCGGGCGTACTTCACCTGGAGCTTGACCGCCCAGTCGAGGGAGCGGCTGCGCTCGGCGCCGCGGTCCACCAGCCCCGCCTTCACGGTCGTACGCAGCCCGGTGAGCCCGATGTTGCGCTCGATGGACATGTCCATCACCAGGCCCTGGGCGCGCCGGTCCTCGGGGACGAGGGCGAGCCCCGCGGCCATGGCCGTGGAGGGCGCCCCGTTCGTCAGCGGCTTCCCGTCGACCTCGACCTCTCCGGCGTCCCAGCGGTCGACGCCGAAGACGGCCCTGGCGACCTCCGTGCGCCCGGCGCCGACGAGTCCGGCGAGACCGACGATCTCGCCGCGCCGCACGTCGAAGGAGACGTCGGTGAAGACGCCCTCACGGGTCAGCCGGCGCACGCTCAGGGCGACTTCGCCCGCCTCGACGTCCTGCTTGGGGTAGAGCTCGTCGAGGTCGCGGCCGACCATCCGGCGCACGAGGTCGTCCTCGGTCATGCCGTCGAGGGGTTCGCTGGAGATCCAGGCGCCGTCGCGCAGGGTCGTGACCCGCTGGCAGATCTGGAAGATCTCCTCCAGGCGGTGCGAGATGAACAGCACCGCCGAGCCCTGCTCGCGCAGGGTGCGCACCACACCGAAGAGGCGGGCCACCTCGCTGCCGGTGAGGGCGGCGGTCGGCTCGTCCATGATCAGGACCCGGGCGTCGAAGGAGAGCGCCTTGGCGATCTCGACGATCTGCTGGTCGGCGATGGACAGTCCGCGCGCCGGACGGTCGGGGTCGAGTTCGACACCGAGTCGCTTCATCAGGGCGGCGGTCGACTCGTGGGTGGCCTTGTGGTCGATACGGCCGAGGGCGCGCCGGGGCTGGCGGCCCATGAAGATGTTCTCCGCGATCGACAGGTCGGGAAAGAGGGTGGGCTCCTGGTAGATCACCGCGATGCCCGCGTCGCGGGCGTCGGCGGGACCGTGGAAGACGGTGGGCTCACCGTCCAGCAGCACCCGACCGGCGTCCGGTCGGTGCACGCCGGCGAGCGTCTTGATGAGGGTCGACTTGCCCGCGCCGTTCTCACCGGCGAGAGCGTGCACCTCGCCGGGAAACAGTTCCAGGGACACGTCCCGCAGGGCGCGTACCGCGCCGAAGGACTTGGAAATGTCCTCCAGCGCCAGTACGGGGGCCGGACCCGCGTCGGACCGGTGGGTCATGTGAGCTCCTCAACGACGCGGGCGGAGAGGCCTCACGACGCCGTGAAAGGTTTCAACTAGGTTGCCGGGACGTTAGGCAGGTAGCCCAGGTCACGTCAATGGGTTCGGTTCGAAATTTTCGATAGCCGAAGGTCACAACCGAGTCACGGACGGCGGCCTTCGCCCAGGGGGTTGACACACCTTCGGTGGGCTCATAGCTTCGGCGTTCTGAATCGTTTCAGATCGTTTCAGACGGAAGAGCCGTTCCGATCAGGCAGAAGCGCAGTTCGGACCCGACTCCGCAAGTCGTTCGAAACCGAAGCCACACCCGAAGTCACAGGAGCCCCGAAGTGACCGAGCTTGCCGCGGTGAAGACCGCCCTCAAGACCCAGGCAGTAGAGACGCCCTCGTGGGCGTACGGGAACTCGGGAACCCGCTTCAAGGTGTTCGCGCAGCCTGGAGTCCCGCGCAATCCGCGCGAGAAACTGGACGACGCCGCCCAGGTGCACGCCTTCACGGGGGCCGCGCCGACCGTCGCGCTGCACATCCCCTGGGACAAGGTCGACGATTATGGGGCGCTGGCGAAGTACGCGCAGGAGCGCGGCCTGAAGCTGGGCGCGATCAACTCCAACACCTTCCAGGACGACGACTACAAGCTCGGCTCCATCTGCCACCCGGACGCCGCCGTCCGCCGTAAGGCTGTCGATCACTTGTTGGAGTGCGTCGACATCATGGACGCGACGGGTTCGAAGGACCTGAAGCTCTGGTTCGCCGACGGTACGAACTATCCCGGTCAGGACGACATCCGTGAGCGCCAGGACCGGCTGGCCGAGGGCCTGGCCCAGGTCTACGAGCGGCTCGGGGACGACCAGCGGATGCTGCTGGAGTACAAGTTCTTCGAGCCCGCCTTCTACATGACGGACGTCCCGGACTGGGGCACGGCGTACGCGCACTGCCTCAAGCTCGGCCCCAAGGCGCAGGTCGTCGTCGACACCGGGCACCACGCGCCCGGCACCAACATCGAGTTCATCGTCGCGACGCTGCTGCGCGAGGGGAAGCTCGGCGCGTTCGACTTCAACTCGCGGTTCTACGCCGACGACGACCTGATGGTGGGTGCGGCCGATCCCTTCCAGCTCTTCCGGATCATGTACGAGGTGATCCGGGGCGGTGGCTTCACTCCGGACGTCGCCTTCATGCTCGACCAGTGCCACAACATCGAGGCGAAGATCCCGGCGATCATTCGTTCCGTGATGAACGTGCAGGAGGCGACGGCGAAGGCGCTGCTCGTGGACGGTGCGGCGCTGGCCGACGCTCAGCGTGCGGGGGATGTGCTCGCCGCGAACGCGGTGATCATGGACGCGTACAACACCGATGTGCGGCCGTTGCTGGGTGAGGTGCGTGAGGAGCTGGGGCTGGATGCGGATCCCGTCTCGGCGTACCGCCGATCCGGGTGGGGGGAGAAGATCGCGGCGGAGCGGGTTGGTGGGCAGCAGGCGGGGTGGGGGGCGTGAGCGGCTGAATCTCGTCTGCCCTGTGCGGACCGTTGCAGGCTGCGGGCCGTATGTGGCTGGTCGCGCAGTTCCCCGCGCCCCTGACGGGGCGCTCAGCACAGGTTTGTCGGCTCCCTTCACTCTTCTTTTCTCTAAGGACCAAGAACATGGCATCCCATCCCGAAGCCGCCGCTCTGCTGGCCCGGTCGCACCGGCTCGGTGCCGACCCGCGCAATACGAACTACGCCGGCGGCAATGCCTCCGCGAAGGGCACCGACACCGACCCTGTGACCGGCGGTGATGTCGAGCTGATGTGGGTGAAGGGGTCCGGTGGGGATCTCGGCACCCTGACCGAGGCGGGGCTCGCCGTGCTGCGGCTGGACCGGCTGCGGGCGATGACGGAGGTCTACCCGGGGGTGGAGCGCGAGGACGAGATGGTCGCCGCCTTCGACTACTGCCTGCACGGGAAGGGCGGCGCGGCCCCGTCCATCGACACGGCGATGCACGGGCTGGTGGACGCGGCCCACGTCGACCATCTGCACCCCGACTCCGGAATCGCGCTGGCCTGCGCGGCGGACGGCGAGAAGCTGACGGCCGAGTGTTTCGGCGACAGTGTGGTGTGGGTGCCGTGGCGCCGGCCCGGCTTCCAGCTGGGTCTGGACATCGCGGCGGTCAAGGAGGCCAACCCGCGGGCGATCGGCTGCGTCCTGGGCGGGCACGGCATCACGGCATGGGGCGACACGGCTCAGGAGTGCGAGCGCAACTCGCTGCACATCATCCGCACCGCCGAGGCCTTCCTCGTCGAGCGTGGCAAGGCGGAGCCCTTCGGGCCCGTCGTCGAGGGGTACACGGCCCTGGAGGCCTCCCGGCGCCGGGAGCGGGCCGCGGCGCTGGCGCCGTACATCCGGGCCATCGCCTCGCAGGACAGGCCGCAGGTGGGCCACTTCACCGACTCCGACGTCGTCCTCGACTTCCTCGCGAGCGCCGGGCACCCGCGCCTCGCCGAGCTCGGCACCTCCTGCCCCGACCATTTCCTGCGGACCAAGGTCCGGCCGCTCGTCCTCGACCTGCCGCCGACCGTGGAACTGGACGCGGCGATCGCGCGGCTCGAAGAGCTGCACGGCGAGTACCGCGAGGAGTACGCGGCCTACTACCAGCGGCACGCCGACGCCGACTCCCCCGCGATGCGCGGCGCGGACCCGGCCATCGTGCTGATCCCCGGCGTCGGCATGTTCTCCTTCGGCAAGGACAAGCAGACCGCGCGCGTGGCCGGCGAGTTCTACGTCAACGCGATCAACGTGATGCGGGGCGCCGAGGCGGTCTCGGCCTACGCGCCGATCGAGGAGTCGGAGAAGTTCCGCATCGAGTACTGGGCGCTGGAGGAGGCCAAGCTCCGGCGGATGCCCAAGCCGAAGCCGCTGGCCACCCGGGTGGCGCTGGTGACGGGGGCGGGCAGCGGGATCGGCAAGGCGATCGCCGAGCGGCTCGTCGCCGAGGGCGCGTGCGTGGTGATCGCCGATCTCAACGCGGAGAACGCCGCCGAGGTCGCCTCCTCGCTGGGCGGGCCCGACAAGGCCGTCGCCGTCACTGTCGACGTGACCTCCGAGGAGCAGATCGCGGAGGCCTTCAAGGCGGCGGTGCTCGCCTTCGGCGGCGTCGACCTGGTGGTGAACAACGCCGGAATCTCCATCTCCAAGCCGCTGCTCGAGACCACCGCGAAGGACTGGGATCTCCAGCACGACATCATGGCCCGTGGCTCCTTCCTCGTGTCGAGGGAGGCGGCGCGGGTGATGATCCAGCAGAAGCTGGGCGGGGACATCGTCTACATCGCGTCCAAGAACGCGGTCTTCGCCGGTCCGAACAACATCGCGTACTCCGCGACCAAGGCCGACCAGGCGCATCAGGTCCGGCTCCTCGCCGCCGAGTTGGGCGAGCACGGCATCCGGGTGAACGGCATCAACCCCGACGGGGTCGTGCGCGGTTCGGGCATCTTCGCGGCCGGCTGGGGCGCGCAGCGCGCGGCGACGTACGGCATCGAGGAGGAGAAGCTCGGCGAGTTCTACGCCCAGCGGACCATCCTGAAGCGCGAGGTGCTGCCCGAGCACGTGGCGAACGCCGTGTTCGCCCTGACGGGCGGGGACCTGACCCACACCACCGGTCTGCACATCCCGGTCGACGCGGGTGTCGCGGCGGCATTCCTGCGATGAGCGAGCATGTGAAGAGCTTCGCCGCGGTCGACCTCGGCGCGTCCAGCGGGCGCGTCATGGTCGGCCGCGTCGGCCCGGCGGCCCTGGAGCTGACGGAGGCGCACCGCTTCCCGAACCGGCCGGTGCGGGTTCCCGAAGGGCTGCGCTGGGACATTCTCTCGCTGTACGCGGGGGTGCTCGACGGGCTGCGGGCGGCCGGGCAGGTCGACTCCGTCGGCATCGACAGCTGGGCCGTGGACTACGGGCTGCTGGATGCCGACGGCGCGCTGCTCGGCAACCCGGTGCACTACCGCGACGCCCGCACCGAGGGTGTCGCGGAGAAGGTGTGGGCCACCGTGCCCCCCGCCGAGCTGTACGCGACGACCGGGCTCCAGTACGCGCCCTTCAACACCCTGTACCAGCTCACGGCGGCCCGCTCGACGGCTCAACTCGCCGCCGCCGAGCGGCTGTTGCTCATTCCCGACCTGCTGGCGTACTGGCTCACGGGCGAGGCGGGCACGGAGATCACCAACGCCTCGACCACCCAGCTGATCGACCCGCGCACCCGTGACTGGTCCCACGACCTCGCGGACCGGCTCGGCATCGACCTCACGCTGTTCGCGCCGCTGCGGCAGCCGGGCGACCCGGCCGGTCTGCTGCTCCCGCGGGTCCTGGAGGAGACCGGGCTGAGGGGCCCGGTCCCGGTGACGACCGTCGGCTCGCACGACACCGCGTCCGCGGTCGCCGCCGTGCCGGCGGCGGGTGAGCGGTTCGCGTACATCTGCACCGGCACCTGGTCCCTCGCGGGCCTGGAGCTGGAGCGGCCGGTCCTCACCGAGGCGAGCCGCGCGGCCAACTTCACCAATGAACTGGGCCTGGACGGCACGGTCCGCCATCTGCGGAACATCATGGGACTGTGGCTGCTCCAGGAGTGCGTACGGGAATGGGGCCGGCCCGACCTGGGTGAGTTGCTGCGGGCCGCCGCGGAGGTGCCTGCGCTGCGGTCGGTGGTGGACGCGGGCGACGCCGCCTTCCTGGCCCCCGGCCGGATGCCGGACCGGATCACCGACGCCTGCCGGGAGTCGGGACAGCCCGTGCCCGAGTCGCGCGCCGAGATCACCCGTTGCATTCTCGACTCCCTCGCACTCGCCCATCGCAGGGCGATCCGCGAGGCCGAGGCTCTCGCCGACCACCCGGTCGACGTCGTCCACATCGTCGGCGGCGGCACCCGCAACGAGCTCCTGTGCCAACTGACGGCCGACGCCTGCGGACTGCGGGTCGTGGCCGGCCCGGCGGAGGCCGCCGCGCTCGGCAACGTCCTCGTACAGGCCCGTGCACACGGTCTGGTCGGCGACCGTACGTCGATGCGGCGACTCCTCGCCCGTACGCAGCCGTTGCGGCGGTACGAACCCCGGGGCGACGCGGCGGCCTGGCGCGCCGCGGAGGACCGGCTCACTCTCGGGTGAACGGGAACTCCCGCCCGCCGTGACGGGGGCGTTTCACCCGTCCGCGAGGGGGACTCGCCCGTGTCCATGAACGGGGGCTCCCCTGCCGCTCGCCCTCCGCGTACCCTGCACTCATCCGATGATCGATCCCAAGGAGCTGCGATGCGTGTCGCCCTGTTCCTGACCTGTGTCAACGACACGCTCTATCCGGACACCGGCCGCGCCGTGGTGAAACTGCTGACCAGGCTGGGCGTCGAGGTCGACTTCCCGATGGCGCAGACCTGCTGTGGGCAGGCCCACTACAACACCGGGTACCGGCATGAGGCCGAGCCACTGGCCCGGCATTTCTCCGATGTCTTCGGTGAGTACGAGGCGATCGTGACGCCCTCCGGGTCGTGCGGCGCGATGGTGCGGGAGCTGTATCCGCGGATGGGCGAGCGGGCGCGGGCGGAGGGCCGCGGGGACACCCTCGCGGCCACCCTCGCCCCGGTGGTGCCGAAGACGTACGAGCTCACCGAGTTCCTGGTGGACGTGCTCGGCGTGACGGACGTCGGCGCGTACTACCCGCACACCGTCACCTACCACCCCACCTGCCACGGGCTGCGCAGTCTCGGGCTCGGCGACCGGCCGCGCCGGCTCCTCCAGGCCGTCAAGGGGCTCGAACTGCGCGAGTTGCCCGGCGCGGACGAGTGCTGCGGCTTCGGCGGCACGTTCGCCGTCAAGAACCCCGATGTCTCGGCCGCGATGGGCGCCGACAAGGTGCACAACGCCGAGTCGACGGGCGCGGAGGTGCTGTGCGCCGCCGACAACTCCTGTCTGATGCACATCGGCGGCACGATGGCCCGGCTGGAGACGCGGATGCGGCCCGTGCACATCGCGGAGATCCTGGCCAGTACGGAAGAGGAGCCGAGCGCATGAGCGGTGGCACGTTCGTCGGTATGCCCGCGTTTCCCAAGGCGGCGCACGAGGCGGTCAACAACCCGACCCTGCGCGGCAATCTGCGCCACGCCACCCACACGATCCGCGCCAAACGGGCGGTCGCCGTCGCCGAACTCGACGACTGGGCCGCCCTGCGCGAGGCCGGCAAGCAGATCAAGGACCACACGCTCCGTCATCTCGACCGCTACCTCGTGCAGTTGGAGGAGTCGGTCACCGCGGCCGGGGGCATCGTGCACTGGGCCGCCGACGCCGACGAGGCCAACCGGATCGTCACCGACCTGGTGAAGATGACCGGGGAGAGCGAGGTCGTCAAGGTCAAGTCGATGGCCACGCAGGAGATCGGCCTCAACGAAGCCCTGGAGGCCGAGGGCATCCACGCCTACGAGACCGATCTCGCCGAGCTCATCGTGCAGTTGGGCAAGGACCGGCCCTCCCACATCCTCGTCCCGGCCATCCACCGCAACCGCGGCGAGATCCGCGACATCTTCGCGCGCGAGATGAGCGAGTGGGGCCGCCCGGCGCCGGAAGGCCTCACCGACACACCCGCCCAACTGGCCGAGGCCGCCCGACTGCACCTGCGCGAGAAGTTCCTGCGCGCCAAGGTCGGCATCTCCGGCGCCAACTTCATGGTCGCCGAGACCGGCACCCTGATGGTTGTGGAGTCCGAGGGCAACGGCCGGATGTGCCTGACCCTCCCCGAGACGCTGATCTCCGTCGTCGGCATCGAGAAGATCGTGCCGACCTGGCAGGACCTGGAGGTCTTCCTCCAGACCCTCCCCCGCTCCTCGACCGCCGAGCGCATGAACCCGTACACCTCGATGTGGACGGGTACCACAGACGAGGACGGCCCCCAGACCTTCCACCTGGTCCTCATCGACAACGGTCGCACCGACACGCTCGCCGACGAGGTCGGCCGCCAGGCCCTGCGCTGCATCCGCTGCTCAGCGTGTCTCAACGTCTGCCCGGTGTACGAGCGCGCCGGCGGCCACGCCTACGGCTCGGTCTACCCCGGCCCGATCGGCGCGATCCTCAGCCCTCAACTCCGGGGCACCGCAAGCGAGATCGACGCCTCGCTCCCGTACGCCTCCTCGCTCTGCGGCGCCTGCTACGAGGTCTGCCCGGTCGCCATCGACATCCCGGAGGTCCTCGTCCACCTGCGCGAACGGATCGCCGAGGGCGGTCAGGTGACGCGGGAGGGCAACAAGGTCGTCCTCAAGCCCGCAAAGGGGCACGCCGCCGAGCGGGCGGCGATGCGGGCGGCACGCTGGGCGTTCAGCCACCCCGGCGCGCTGCGCACCGGTCAGCGGCTCGCCTCCCGGACCCGCCGCTTCCATCCGCGCTCGCTGCCCGGCCCCGGCAAGGCGTGGAGCGGCACCCGGGATCTACCGGCGGTCCCCGCGGAGCCGTTCCGTGACTGGTGGCAGCGTACGCACGGCGGAAAGGACACGGCCAAGTGAGCAGCAGGGATCTGATCCTGGGGCGGGTGCGGCGTGCGCTCGCCGATGTGCCGCGCGACGACACGCCGTACGAACAGGCCATCGAGCGGGGGTACCTGCGCGAGCACGGGGGGCGGAGCGTCGCGGAGACGGTGGATCTGCTGGCGGAGAACCTGGCGGACTACCGGGCGATCGTGCACCGTACAGGCGCGGAGGAACTGCCGTACCTCATCATGCGGCTGCTTGCCGAGCGGGGACCCCAGTATGTACTCGTTCCCCCGGGGCTCCCGCCGGAGTGGATGTCGGCCGCCGATCCCACCCGCGTGCACGACCGCGCCGTGAGCACGCCGCACGAACTCGACAAGGTCGAGAGCGTGGTCACGGGCTGCGCGCTCGCGATCGCCGAGACCGGCACCCTCGTCCTGGACGGCGGCCCGGATCAGGGGCGCCGTCGCATCACGCTGGTCCCCGATCACCACATCTGTGTCGTCCGTGTCCCCGACCAGGTCGTCTCCTCCGTCCCCCAGGCCCTGGAGCGCCTCGACCCGACCCGCCCGCTGACCTGGATCTCCGGCCCGTCGGCGACCAGCGACATCGAGCTCGACCGGGTCGAGGGGGTGCACGGTCCGCGCACCCTGGAAGTGGTGCTGGTGAGCGGGGAGTGACCTGCGCGGTTAGCGTGAGGGGATGATCCGGTTCGAACAGGTCACCAAGCGCTATCCGGACGGCACGACGGCCGTGGACGGCCTCTCGTTCGAGGTCGCGGAGGGCGAACTCGTCACGCTCGTCGGCCCCTCGGGCTGCGGCAAGACGACGACCATGATGATGGTGAACCGGCTGATCGAACCGACCTCGGGCCGGATCTTCGTGAACGGCGAGGACATCGCCACGGTCGACCCGGTGCGGCTGCGGAGGCGTATCGGATACGTCATCCAGCAGGTGGGCCTGTTCCCGCACCGGACGATCCTCGACAACACGGCGACCGTGCCGACGCTCATCGGCTGGAAGAGGGCGAAGGCGCGGACGCGCGCCGCCGAGCTGCTCGATCTGGTGGGCCTGGACCCGAAGACGTACGGCTCGCGCTATCCGGAACAACTCTCGGGCGGCCAGCGCCAGCGGGTCGGAGTGGCCCGGGCGCTCGCCGCCGATCCGCCCGTGCTGCTGATGGACGAGCCCTTCGGGGCCGTCGACCCGGTGGTCCGGGAACAGTTGCAGGACGAGTTCCTGCGCATGCAGGAGGCCGTGCGCAAGACGGTGCTGCTGGTCACGCACGACATCGAGGAGGCGGTACGGCTCGGCGACCGCATCGCGGTGTACGGGCAGGGCCGCATCGAGCAGTTCGACACGCCGGGGGCCGTCCTCGGCACCCCGGCCACCGCCTACGTCGCCGAGTTCGTCGGCGCCGACCGCGGGCTGAAGCGGCTGTCGGTCACCGAGATCGAGCCCGACGACCTGGAACAACCGCCCGTCGCCCGCCTGGACGAGCCCGCCGGGACGGCGGTCGCCCGCTTGCACGCGCAGGGCGCGCGATGGGCGGTCGTCCTGGACGCGGAGGGTGATCTGCACGGGTGGGTGGGCGTCGACGAGTTGGCGGCGGGTGGGTACGTCGGCGACCGAGCGCATCCTATGAACTCATGGGTCCCGGTGGGCGCCCCGCTGAAGCAGGCCTTCGGTGTGATGCTCCAGCACGACGCGGGCTGGGTCGCGGTACTGGACGGGGCCCGCTTCCTCGGCGTACTCACCCCGGCGAAACTGCACGAGGCGCTCCGGCGGTCGGTGGACGCGGATGCGCGGGGGGTGCGGCGGGGGCAGGTGTCGTTCGACTCGGTCTCCGATGCGTGAGCGCTCCGCTGGGTTGGGCGGGGGATACGGGTTGTTCGACGATGCAGGTCCGATGTGGCTGGGCGCGCAGTTCCCCGCGCCCCTTGGGGGCGCGCGCCCGTCACGAGAGGCGTACCTCGGGGGTCAGGCACCAGTCGAGGGCCGACGGCCAGGGGCCGTAGCCCGCGTCGAGGTCCAGGTGGGCGCCGCCGGGGATGACGTCGGTGTCGAGTTCGAGAGGTACGCCGTACTCCTTGGCCGCGCCGCCCGGGCAGTACGGGTCGTCGTCGGCGGCCACGAGCCGGGTCACGGGGGCGGCGGTACGCAGGTGCCCGGCGGTCGCGCCGGAACCGGCGAACCCGGCGATGTCCTCGTAGCCGGCCATGACCTCGTCGGACGGCGGTGCCACGAGAAGGACCCGGTCGGCGCGGGCCCGGCCGCGGGCCGCCGCGTGCAGCCACAGCGGGACGGCGAGGCTGTGGCAGACGACCACCCGTTCGTGCTCGTGCCCGAGGGAGTCGAGGTGGGCGTGGAGCCGGTCGAGCCACAACGCCAGGTCCGGGTGGTCGGGGTCCGGGAGCTGCGGGTAGGTGACGGCGTGGCCGCGGGCGGTCAGCTCGTTCGCCAGCCAGTGCTCCCAGTGGTCCACGGGGCGGTGGTTCTGCCAGCCGTGCAGGATGAGGAAGGAACGCGAGTTCGAAGTCACCCTTCATTATCGGCAAGAAGGGGGCGGGGTCAGGGCAGGGCGTTCTGCAGGTCGACGAGCACGGCGTGTGCCGGCTCGGCCGCTCCGGTGCCGTCACCGGTGGCAGCCCCCGTGGCCGCGCCGGCCGCCACCGATGCGAGTACGGCCCCGATCCGACCCAGCAGACCGCGCAGGCGTCCCAAGTCCGGCTGCGACCGGGCGGCCTCCGCCAGAGCGGCCTGCGCGTCCTGGCGCACGGCGGTCTCGTCCTCGGCGGCCAGGCCGAGCGTCTCCAGCGCCGCGAGCACCGACCGCACGGCCTCGGCGAGCCGGGCGCTCTCCCCCTCGTCGGCCGTCACATACTGCCGCTGGGCGACGTTGTGACCGCCGATCGCGATCTGGCTGCCGTGAATGGGCCCGTGGAACTGGGCACCGCCCGAGCTCGTCAACGCACGCCTCCCGAACCGGAGTTCTCTTCCGCCGCGTTGCCGACGACACCGAGGACAGCCTCCAGGCGAGCGGCCAGGGCCGACAGACGGGCGGTGAGAGGGCGGCCGCCGGGCTGCCGAGCCAGGCAGGCGAGGATCTGCTCGACGGCCCCGCGGACACGCGCCTCATTGATCGGGGGGCGGGCCAGCTCCACCTTGATCACCGCTGCGGCCTGCCGAATGACGTACTGCGAGTGGAGGTCCAGCCCCAGCCGATCGACCTCGACCCGCAGGGTTTCCACCACCTGTACGGGGTCGGCACGCCGCGCAGACTGGAACTGCGCCCGGTAGAACTGCTCGGGCCGTACGTCGGTCCGATTCTGGGTCACATTCCCTTGGGAGTCGATCGCCACCTGGCTGCCGGTGATCGGGCCGAAGACGTAGACCAACGGAGTCGTCGGCTCGTCGGGATGCAGGGGGCTGATCTGCTCGGGACTCGGCTCACGGGCCAGGCGCAGCAACCTGTCGTAGTCGGCGTAATCGATGAACGGGAGCACGGCCGAGTCATCTCGCACGCGCCGAACCGCCTGTTCCCGGCTGGTCGGCTGCCTCACCGATGCCTCAGCCTCCTGCCCCTGGCTGGTCGGCTGCGTCACTTCCGGCTCAGTCTTGGTGGTGGGCCGGGACGTGGCCTCGGCCTGAGTCGACGTGCTCCGAGTCCGGAATCGCGCACCGCCCATGAGAACCCCCCCGTGGCAAAGCACCTATCTCAAGCGTAGCGAGCCAAGGGCCGGGAGGAAGGCCCCATCCAGCACCGGAATACCGCAATCTGGCCACTTCCGCACACGTGTGTCTCTCCGATGCGAGGGCACCCGTTCCGCGGGAGGTCCACATGAACGCAAGTACGGCGGCACGGACCGGACGCGTCGAGGCTCGGCGCGCGGCGAGGGGCCCGGTGATGGAGTACGCCGCCCGGGCGGGGCTGACCGCTCGGGGCGTGATCTACCTGCTGGTCGGTGTGCTGGCGCTGCGGATCGCCTTCGGGGACGGGAAGAACCAGGCGGACCGCAACGGCGCCGTCGCGAAGATCGCGCAGCAGCCCTTCGGCGCGGTGCTGCTGTGGGCGCTGGGTGCCGGACTCGTCGGCATGGCGCTGTGGCGGCTGTCCGAGGCGTGCTTCGGTTCCGCCGGAGCGGACGGCCGGGCGGCGAAGAAGCGGCTGCTGTCGGCCGTACGGTTCGTGTTCTACGCCTTCGTCGCCTACTCGGTGCTGTCGTTCACGGCGGGCTCGGGCAGTGGTGGGCAGGGTTCGAGCGACCGGCAGTCGCGGGATGTGACGGCCAAGGTGCTCGATCTGCCGGCGGGGCAGTGGATCGTCGGCGCCGCCGGAGTCGGCATCGTCGTGGCGGGTCTGCTGATCGGCGGGCGGGCCGTGTCGCGCAAGTACCACAAGAAGCTGAAGCTCGGTCAGATGTCGGCGCGCACGCGACGGCTGGTGGATGTGACCGGCGTGGGCGGCGGCGCGGCGCGCGGGCTGGTGTTCGCCGCGGCGGGCTGTTTCGCCGTGCGCGCGGCGATCGACTACGAACCCGACCGGGCGAAGGGGCTGGACGACACGATCCGCTCGTTCGCCCACTCCCCGGCGGGACCGTGGCTGCTGGTGTGCGTCGCCGCCGGACTCGTACTGTTCGGTCTGTTCTCCTTCGCGATGGCGCGCTGGCGCCGGGTCTGAGGGCGTCACTTCAGCAGGCCCTTGTCCTTCAGATAGGTCCGCGCCACGTCCTCGGGCAGCCGTCGCCAGCTGTCCACCTGCTGGTTCATCGATGCCAGGTCCGCGGTGGTGAGTACGTCGTTGAGCTTGCCGAGTGCCTTGGTGACACCCTCGCCACCGGCGCGCGAGCGGTTGACGACGGGCACGATGTAGTCGGCGTTCTGCAGGTGTCTGTCGTCGGCGAGGAGGACGAGACCGAACTCGTCGAGCGTCGCGTCCGTCGTCGTGGTCAGGACCATCTGGTCCTGACCGCTCTGCACGGCCCGCTTCGCCTGGGTGGTGCCCACACCCTTCGGGTCGACGCCGGTGATGTCGATGCCGTACGTCTTCTTCAACCCGGGCTCGCAGTAGGGCCGTTGGACGCACTCGTCGCCCGCCGCGAGCCGTACCGGAAGGCGGGACGCGCCGAGGTCGCTGAGCGTCTTCAGGTGATGCTGCCGGGCGTACGCCGCCGTCACCGCGAAGGCGTTCTGGTCGACGGCCCTGCCCGGGTCGAGGACGGTGAGGCCGCGCGGTGTGGCGAGCGACCGGAGCGCCTTCATCGTGGTGGCGAGGTCGGGTGAGCCGACTGGCGGCGCGCCCGCACCGTGGGTCTTGGCGTTCAGCCAGTCCGCGAAGGTGGCCGCGTACTCCGGTACGACGTCGATCTGACCGGATTCCAGGGCGGGTTCGTAGAGTTCGCGGTTGGCGACCGTCAGCATGGAGGTCTTGTATCCGGCCTGGCCGAGCAGCAGCGCGTACATCTGGGCCAGCAGGTCGCTCTCGGTGAACCCCGCCGAGCCGATGGTCAGGCGCTTGCTGTCGCCGGGCGGCGCGGTGACCGCACCGCGGTTCTCCAGGGACGGGCCGGTGCCGCAGCCGGTCAGCAGGACCAGGGTCAGCGCGGCGCCGCCTCGCCTCATCGGATGCCCCTCGCCCAGCGCGGTGCCAGCCGTTCGGCGATCTCGAAGATCCCCTCGACGATCAGGGCGAAGACGGCGACGAGGATCGCGCCGGCGACGACCTGCGGGGTGCTCGCCAGATTGAAGCCCGCGGTGATGATCCGGCCGAGTCCGCCGCCGCCCGCGAGCGCGGCGATCGTGGCGGTCGCGACGAGTTGGACCGCGGCGATCCGTACGCCGTTCATGACCATCGGGAGCGAAAGGGGCAGTTCTACATGAAACAGCATCTGTCGGCCGGTCATCCCCATGCCCCGCGCCGAGCGCACCACGCTCCGGTCGACCTCGCGCATCCCGACGTAGGCGTTGGTGAGCAGCGGCGGTACGGCGAAGAGGACCAGCGCGACGACGGTCGGACCCTCGCCCCACTTGCCGAGCGGGGTGAGCAGCAGGAGGACCAGTACCGCGAAGGTGGGGACGGCGCGGCCGATGTTGGAGATGTTGACGGCGAGCGCGCCGCCCTTGCCCAGGTGGCCCAGGACCAGGGCGACGGGCAGCGCGATGAGGCAGCTGATGACGAGGCAGACGACGGTCAGGACGAGGTGCTGGGCGAGGCGGTGCCAGACGCCGTCGTCCCCGGACCAGTGCGCGGGGTCGCCGAGCCAGTCCCAGGCCCCGGTCAGGGTGCTCACCCGCGGGCCGCCCGGGTCCAGGGGGTGATCAGCCGCTGCACCGCGAGCAGGAGGAGGTCCGCGGCTACGGCGATGACGACGCAGAGTACGGACGCGGTGAGGACCTGCGCCTTGAAGTAGGTGTTCATGCCCGCGTAGATGAGGTTGCCGAGCCCCCCGAAGCCGACGATCGCGCCGACCGTCACCAGTGAGACGGCCGAGACGGTGGCGATGCGCAGTCCGGCCATCGATGCGGGCACCGCCAGCGGCAGTTCCACGGTGAGCAGGAGGCGGATGGGCCCGTATCCCATGCCGCGGGCGGCCTGCCGGGTCTCCTCGGGGACGGCGCGCAGGCCCGCGAGGATGTTCCGGACGAGGAGGGTCAGCGAGTAGAGGACGAGTCCGGAGACGACCAGCGTGGCCGACAGCCCGTACACGGGCAGGAGCAGCGAGAACATCGCGAGGGACGGGATGGTGTAGAGGATCGTGGTGACCGCGAGGACGGGTCCGGCCGCCCAGCCCCAGCGACGGGCGAGGACGGCCAGCGGCACCGCGATGACGAGTCCGACGAGCACGGAGACCGCCGTGAGCTGAAGGTGCTGGACGACCGCGTCCAGGAGGATCTGGCGGCGCGTTCTCAGATACTCACCGCAGATCCACTCGTTGCGGGCGAGACAGTCGTCCGGGGGCGCGGTCACGCGTCCATTCCATCCGGGGCGGGCGGGAGAAGGCGCGTTCTGGTGACCCGTACGGGGTGTCACTGGGTACACCCCGCGATACGGGTTCTGCGCCCCATGTGGGTCGGGCGTTCGCTCCGTAGCGTCGTGAGTGAGGCACAGGGCGTGCCGGACGGAGAGTGATGACGATGTTTCGCCGCACCTCGCGACGTACGAACGAATCGGAACCGGCCCAGGAGGCGCTGCGGCTGGTCAAGGTCGCGAAGACCTACGGTGCCGGGGAGAGCGCCGTGACCGCGCTGGACGGGGTGAGCCTCGGCCTGGCGCGCGGCAGCTTCACCGCGGTCATGGGGCCCTCGGGGTCCGGCAAGTCCACGCTGCTGCGGTGCGCGGCCGGGCTGGAGCGGCCCGACAGCGGCATCGTGCGGGTCGACGGAGTAGAGCTGGCGGAAGGCGGTGAGGCCGAGCTGACGAAGTTCCGGCGCGGCCGGATCGGTTTCGTCTTCCAGCAGTACAACCTGCTTCCGACGTTGACCGTCGCCCAGAACACGATCCTGCCGCTGAAGCTCGCGGGGCGGCGCGTCGACCGGGCCCGGGCGCGGGAGATTTTGACGGCGGTCGGTCTGGGCGACCGGCTCGGCAGCCTGCCGGACCAGCTCTCCGGCGGGCAGCAGCAGCGGGTGGCGATCGCTCGGGCGTTGGTCGCCGAGCCTCGGGTGATCTTCGCGGACGAGCCGACCGGCGCCCTCGACAGCCGCAGCGCACGGGATGTGCTGCGGCTGCTTCAGGAGGCGGTACGGGTGCACGGCAGGACGGTCGTCATGGTGACGCACGACCCCCTCGCCGCCTCGTACGCCGACGCGGTCGTGTTCCTCGCGGACGGGCGGATGGCCGGCCATCTGCACGCGCCGACGGCGGACGCTGTGGCCGAGCGCCTGGCACACCTCGGCGATGACACGAGGGTGGGGGTGTGAGCCGTGTTCGCTCTGGCCCTGCGTTCCCTCCGGCAGCGCCCCGGGCGCGCCACGGCGACCCTGCTGTCCGCCTTCCTCGGCGCGGCGGTCGTCATGACCTTCAACTCCCTGCACGACACGGCCGCGCAGCCGGGCGTGGACTCCGTGAGCGCGGGTTCGCTGTCCACCGCGGCGGGCGTCGTCGGCGGCTACGGCACCCTGCTGGTGTTCTTCGCGATCGCCTCGACCCTGACGGTGAACGTCCGTCAGCGCGGCGCCGAGATGGAGCTGCTCAGGTGCTCCGGGGCGACTCCCGCGCAGATCGGGCGGATGGTCGTGGGGGAGGCGGTGGCGATCGCCCTGGTGGGCGCGGTACTGGCGATCGGTCCGGCGATGCTCGGCGGACGCGCCCTGCTGGGCGTCTTCCAGGACAGCGGCCAGGTCGCCCGGACCGTCGACCACTCCTTCGGCCCCGTCGCCCTCGGGTCGGGCATCGGCATCACGGTGGCGGCCGCGGCGGGCGCGGCGTTCCTCGCGGTGCGGCGGGTGACGCTCCGCCGTCGCCCCAGGAATCGGGCACGGACGTTCCTCGCCTATGCGGCTCTGCTCGTCGGTGGGGCGGCGGTCTGTTCCACCTTCGCGTTCTCGGCCGAGGACGCCGCGCTGATGGCGCCTCCCGCGTACGGGGCGGTCCTGCTGTCCGTGGGGTGCGCGCTGCTGGCGCCGCGGCTGTTGGAGGGCCTGCTCGACCGGCTGCCCCTGGCGGGCCCGAGCGGGTATCTGGCCGTACGGAACCTGCGTCGGCGTGCCGCGGAGATGTCCGGTGTCCTGATGCCGCTGATCCTCTTCACCTGCATGGCGTCGGCGACGCTGACCATGCAGGCGGTCGAGAGTGACGCGATCAGGGCCTCCGGTGTTGCGAAGTCGGTCGATGCGAAGAACCTCGAGACGCTCAACCTCACGGTCGTCGGCATCATCGTGGTCTTCTGCTGCGTCATGCTGATCAACTCCCTGTACGCGTCGACGACTTACCGCGGCCGGGAGTTCGGGCAGCAGCGGCTGGCGGGTGCCACGCCGGGGCAGGTGCTCGGGGTGGTCGGTGCCGAGGGACTGATCCTGACGGTGACGGGCGTCTTCTTCGGCACCCTGGCCGGGCTCGCCGGGGTCCTGGCGTTCAGCGCCGTGCGCACGGGCTCCCCGTGGCCGGGCCAGGGACCTGGCATCTGGCTCGCCGTCGTCGCGGTCGCGGCGGCCGTGACCCTGGGGACCGTCCTGTGCACGGCCCGCCGCACCCTGCGGACGTCGGCCGTGGCGGCGGTGACCCTGGTCGCGTGAGCGGGGGGCGGACTGTGGGGGCGGTGGCGGACTGTGGGGCGATGCGCACTGGCACCTGGCCGGCCGAGTGGCCACGATGGACTCGGCGGACGACGGTTTCCGCCGCCAGGATCCAGGCCCCGGAGGGGACGATGACGTCAGACGCCCGTTCGGGAAGCGCCGAACCGTGCGAGGCCGCGCAGGAGTCGGCCTCCCCCTCCGGCACGCAGGACCGGATCGTCGAGTTGCGGGAAGAGGTCGACCAGCTGAAGGAAGCCGTCACCTCGCACGCCACGGTGGACCAGGCCATCGGCATGATGGTCGCCCTCGGCCGGGTGTCGCCCGACCAGGGCTGGGCCGTCCTCCGGGAAGTCTCACAGCACACGAACATCAAGCTGCGCACTGTCGCGGAAATGATTCTCGTCTGGGGGCGGCAGGGAGATCTGCCGCCCGATATTCGCGCGGCCCTGGAGGACACGCTCGACAAGTACGGGCCCACGCAAATCCCCGACACTCCCCCCGCCCCGTAGCCGCGGAATTTGTTTGGATCTGATCCACCCAGGTAGTTCGAAGAGAGGTGGCCCGCTGGCCAACCACTCCCGGGAGGGTTCGGCAGTGAGCTCGCCTCCGACCGCCCGGACGGGGCAACCCCCCGGGCGGTCGGGTGTCGCCCACGGCCCAGACAGGCCTGACGCCGCAGGGCCCGCCCTCCGGGCGGACGACGGGAATTTGACGACAGGCCCTAGGCCGCATCGGCGAGCACCTGTTCGCGCAGGGTGGAGCAGCAGTCGCTGAGGAGGCGGGAGACGTGCATCTGCGAGATGCCGAGTTGATCGGCGATGCAGCTCTGCGTCATACCCTGGAAGAAGCGCAGGTAGAGGATGGTCCGCTCGCGCTCGGGGAGCTCGTACAGGGCCGGTTTCACCGACTCGCGGTCGATGACCAGGTCGAATCCGGTGTCGGGCGCGCCCAGCGCGTCGTTGAGCGCGTAGCCGTCGTCCCCACCCGGCAGTTCGGCGTCCAGGGAGAGGGCGGAGAAGCTGTCCAGGGCCTCGAGACCGGTGCGTACCTCGTCCTCGCTCAGGTGCGCGTACGCGGCGATCTCGGCGACGGTGGGCCGTTGGCCCTGCATCGTCTGCGACAGGTCCTTGAGGGCCGCGCGCACTCTGTTGCGCACGTCCTGGACGCGGCGCGGGACGTGCAGGGTCCACATGTGGTCGCGGAAATGGCGTTTGATCTCGCCGGTGATGGTGGGGACGGCGTAGCTCTCGAAGGCGTTGCCGAGCTCGGGGTCGTAGCGGTCGACGGCCTTGACGAGGCCCAGCGCGGCGACCTGGTTGAGGTCCTCGACGGACTCGCCCTTGCCCCGGTAGCGACCGGCGACACGTTCCGACATGGGCAGCCAGGACCGGATGATCTCCTCGCGCAGCGCCTGCCGCTCGGGCCCGGCGGGCAGGCCGGCGAGGCGGACGAACGCCGCGGCGGTGTCGGGTGCGTCGTCGTGGGGGTGTCGCTTGGTGCCGGACGTCATGCGCATGGTGCTCACAACTCCCTCAGGGGTTGCCGACGGGGCAGTCCCCATGGGAGGGCAAGCACAAAAGAACCGGACGGGAGACACCGGCGATCTGGCGAACCAGCTCCCACAGACGTGCCTCCTGTCCGAAGCACTAAGGTGACAATTCCCTCATATCGGTCAGCCAAACAATTCGCGAACATTCCCCGGAGGATCACCCAAAGAACGTGACACCGGGCGAGTGGACGATTCTGGAGCGTCACGAATCGTCCGCGAATCCATATCCGTACGCCATCCGCGCGGCGTGAATTCGCCGCGCAAAATCCGCACGATCCACGAACGCTCCGCCAAGCAATTCACCGCGTAATACGCCGTACGAAACGAGCGATTCGGCGCCGGATTCGCGATGCGGATCCGAGGCGGGGCACGCCGACACCCGCGGCGAGCCGACCCGCCGGAACAACGCGCGCACGAGTCGCCCGCCACAGGCCGGTCACCGCGACTTCGCGGCCGCGGCGGCCGTCCCGAACGTCTGCCGCGCGGACGTCGACGGCCCTTGAGGACGGGCTTCAGGGCGGGCTTCAGGACGGGCTTCAGGGCAGGCGCACCGAAATAGCGGGGCGTGATGCCGACATGCCCAATTCGGATGACCGGCCGAGGTGTTGCCGTCCACGCCGCGCCGGCGCCCCGGCGACCTGCACCTCTCACCCCGCCGCGGCGAGAGGCACCACGGCCGCATCGCCCCGCGCGTGACCCCGGAATCACCTGGACCCCCACCGACCGTTGACGGGGCGGCCACACCGTGGAAATCTAATACTCAATGACGAGAATGGAATTCTCACCCGCGCGATCGTGACTGTTCAGGCAACGCCCGTATCGGAGGACTGACGCGATGGCCCTTTATCCGAAGCCGGCCGAGGGCAGCTGGACCGAGCACTACCCGGACCTGGGAACGGGAGTGGTGTCGTACGAGGACTGCGTCTCACCCGAGTTCTACGAAGTCGAGCGCGAGGCGGTCTTCAAGCGGGCCTGGCTGAACGTCGGTCGGGTCGAGGACCTGCCGCGCAAGGGGAGTTACTTCACGAAGGAGATCGAGGTCGCCGACACGTCGGTCATCGTCGTGCGCGATCTGCGGGGCCAGGTACGGGCGTTCCACAACATCTGCCGGCACCGGGGCAACAAGCTGATGTGGAACGACTTCCCGCGTGCGGAGACCCGTGGGTCGTGCCGGGCGTTCACCTGCAAATACCACGCGTGGCGCTACGACCTCACCGGCAAGCTCGCCTTCGTCCAGCAGGAGAGCGAGTTCTTCGACCTGGACAAGGACGACTACGGCCTGCTCCCGGTGCACTGCGAGGTATGGGCGGGGTTCGTCTTCGTCAATCTGGCGAAGGAACCGGAGCAGACCCTGCCGGAGTTCCTCGGCCCGATGATCACGCCGCTCGAAGGCTACCCGTTCGACCGGCTGACCGAGCGCTACGACTTCCGCGCCGACGTCCACTGCAACTGGAAGGTCTTCCTGGACGCCTTCCAGGAGTACTACCACGTGCCCGTGCTGCACTCGCAGGAAGCCACCCCGGCGGCCCGGCCCAGGATGAACGGCTTCGAGGCACCGCACTACCAGCTCGACGGCCCGCACCGCATGGTCACCACCTCGGGCGCACCCCGCCGGCTGTGGCCCGCCGACTACCAGTACCCCATCGAGATCGCCACGCGCAGCGGCCTGTTCGGCCCCTGGGACGAGCCCGACCTGGGCACCGAACCGGGCGGAACCAACCCGGGCAAGGTCAGGAAGTGGGCCATGGACAACTTCCAGATCTTCCCGAACATGGAGATCCTGATCTGGGCGAGCGGCTGGTACCTCGCCTACCGCTACTGGCCGACCTCGTACCACACGCACCGCTTCGAGGGCACGCTGTTCTTCCCGAAGGCCACGACCGCCAGTGAGCGCGCCGCCCAGGAGTGCGCGGTCGTCATGTTCAAGGAGTTCGCGCTCCAGGACGCCGGCACCCTCGTGGGCACCCAGCGGGCGCTGGAGTCACGGGCGGCCCGCGACGACTTCCCCCTGGGCGACCAGGAGTTGCTGGTACGGCACTTCCACAGGTCGATCGCCGACTGGGTCGAGGAATACGAGCGCAAGACCGCGGGGGTGTGAACCGGTGTCCGACACCCTCCTGCCCGAGGCGTTCGCGGAGCTTGAACCCTTCGCCGCGACCTGGTGCCTGGCCACCGAGCCCGAGCGCTACGAGCGCCGCCTGGCGAGCGACATGACCGAACTCCAGGCGCTCTACGACGTCGGGTTCCCCCGCATCGAGGAAGCGCTCGCGTACTGCGACAAGTTCCCGCTCGACGCGCTGCCCGACCGGGCACGCCGTCTCCTCGAACTGGTGCATTCGATCATCATGGTGTCGATGTGCGTCGAAATCTGGCACCAGCCCAGGGTGGTCGACGGCGCCGACGCCGAGATCCACCGCGTCGCCGAACCACTGCCCTGACCCGCTCGACGGCCGCCCGAGCCCAGCCGACCCACCATTCACGACCACCGGGACACACCCGCCCGGTGCCGAAGGGAGCGTTGCACACGGTGAACGACTTCGAGGCGATGAACTTCTTCCGGGACGACGGGCTCGTCGCGGACCCCTACCCGTACTTCGAGGCGATGCGCGGCAAATGTCCCGTACAGCGCGAGAGCCACCACGACGTGGTGATGGTGACGGGGTACGACGAAGCGGTTCAAGTGTTCAACGACAGCGAGACGTTCTCGTCGTGCCTCTCGGTGACCGGCCCCTTCCCGGGGTTCCCCGTCCCGCTCGAAGGGGACGACGTGACCGAGCTCATCGAGCGGCACCGTGCCGAACTCCCCTTCAGCGACCAGCTTCCGACCCTCGACCCGCCGACGCACACGGACCACCGCGCGCTGCTGATGCGGCTGATCACACCGAGACGCCTCAAGGAGAACGAGGCGGCGATGTGGCGGCTGGCCGACCGTCAGTTGGACACGTTCCTCGCCCAGGGCGAGGGCGACTTCATCAGCGGTTTCGCGGGCCCGTTCACCCTGCAGGTCATCACCGATCTGCTCGGCGTGCCCGACGAGGACCGCGAGGAGTTCGTCAGGGGGCTGGAGCACCGGCCGCAGACGGATGGCGGTGTGGGCAGCACGGAACGGGAGATGGAGCACACGCCGCTGGAGTACCTGTACGAGCGGTTCGCGTCCTATGTCGAGGAACGGCGCCGCGAACCGCGCGACGACGTGCTCTCCGGTCTGGCCGCGGCGACGTTCCCGGACGGCTCGACACCCGGCGTCGCCGATGTGGCCCGGGTGGCGACCAATCTCTTCGCGGCGGGCCAGGAGACCACGGTCCGGCTGCTCAGCTCCGCCCTCAAGCTGCTCGTCGAGCGCCCAGAGCTGCAGCGGCGACTGCGCGAGGAGCGCGACCTCATCCCCAACTTCATCGAAGAGGCGCTGCGGGTGGAGAGCCCGATCAAGGGCGACTTCCGGCTGTCCAGGGTGCCGACCACGGTGGGCGGTGTCGACCTTCCGGCCGGCACCACGGTGATGGTGCTGAACGGGGCCGCGAACCGCGACCCCCGCCACTTCGAGGAGCCGGACACCTTCGACCCCTCCCGCGCCAACGCCCGCCACCACATCGCGTTCGGACGGGGCATCCACACCTGCCCCGGTGCGCCGCTGGCCCGTGCCGAGGGCCGGGTGGCCATCGAGCGGCTCCTCGACCGCACGGCCGACATCAGGCTCTCGGAGCGCGTGCACGGCCCCGCGGGCGAGCGCCGGTACCGCTACATCCCGACGTACATCCTGCGCGGTCTGACCAACCTGAACGTCGAGTTCACCCTCGCCGAGGAGCCGGCGCGGTGAAGGCGAAGGTCGACGAGGACCGCTGCCGGGGACACGGGGTCTGCTGGTCGCTCTGCCCCGAGGTGTTCGACCTGACCGACGACGGCTACGCGGTGGTGCTCACGCCGGAAGTACCCGTCGAGTTCGAGGACACCGTGCGTACGGCGATGGGCAGTTGCCCCGAGCGCGCCATCGCGCTGGACTGACGGTCGTGGCCCGCGCCCCCCCTGCGGGCCCCGCCCCGGCCCCCACCGTCACGCGGTTCGCGCCGGCAGATCGAAACCCGAGACCAAGACCACGTTGCAGTCGGCCGCGGCCTGCCGCAGCGGCTTCGCCTCCGCGTACGCGTCCGACTCGTACCAGGCACGCGCCGCTTCCACGGACTCGAATTCGAGGACGACCGTACGGTTGCCGTGCCAGCTGCCCTCCAGGACCTGGGGCCCTGTATCCACCGCCAGGACGGCGGCCCTGCCCTGCGCGATCGATCCCGCGGACGCCCGGCCGTAGGCCTCCATTCCGGCCTCGTCCTTGATGGCCTCGGTGAGGATGACATACCCCTTGGGCATTGGTTCTCCTTCATATCGATTATATCGATGAGCAATATTTTATGACGGTAAGTCAATTACGAGAGGAAAATGAGTTATGCGGGATCTCGAACTGTCCTGCGGGCTCCCGCCGGGCCCGGACTTCGCGGACCTCGCCGTACTGGCCGAGGAGCTCGGCTACTCCAGGGTGTGGATCTACGATTCGGCGCCGCTGTGGGAGGACCCCTTCGTCCATCTCGCCCTCGCCGCGCGGCGGACGACCCGCATCGGGCTCAGCACGGCCGTCCTCATCCCCGGCCAGCGGTCGGTCATGACCATGGCTTCCGGCATCGCCACCGTCGCCCGCGTCTCCGGCGGGCGCTTCCGGGCGTGCTTCGGTACGGGGTTCACGGCCCGGCTCGCGGTGGGCCGGCGTCCGATGACGCTGGACGCCCTCGCGGACTACATGACGGCCCTGCGCCGGCTGCTCGCCGGGGAGACGGCGATCGCGGACGGCAAGCCGGTGCGGATGCTGCACGCGGGCGGCCTCACCGCCTCGCGACCGATTCGGGTCCCGCTCTGGATCAGCGTGTTCGGTCCCCGGGGCACGGCGCTGGCCGAGAAGGTGGCCGACGGCGTCATCGGACCTCCGCACCCCGCGCTCCCGACCGCGACCATCATCTCCGGCACCGTGCTCGACCCCGGCGAGGACCGCGACTCGGACCGCGTCCTGAAGGCGATCGGAGCGTGGCGGGTCGTCGACTGGCACAACGCGTACGCCAAGGGCGGCGCCGAGGCGGTCGACGCCCTGCCCGGGGGCCGGGCCTGGCGGGCGGCCCTCGAGGAACTCGCCCCCGAGGACGAACGCCATCTGCTCACCTTCGAGGGCCATGTCACACACCTCCCCGACCGCGACCGCCGGCTCCTCGGCCATATCGACCTCAAGACGATGGTCGGCGACGCGGCCCGGGTCGGCAGAAGCCTGGCGCGGCTCGCCGACCTCGGCTTCCATGAGGTCGTCTACACGCCGAGCGGGCCCGACGTCGCCCGCGAACTGCGCGCCTTCGCCACCGCCCACCGGCAGCGGCCGATGGCGGACCACTGAACTCACGGGAGCTCACGGGCACTCACGAGGCCGCATGCGCGCTCGTACGAACTCACTTGCGGTCGGCTCGTGTCCGGACGGCGGCGCACACACCGCCGTCCACGAGAAGGTCGATCCCGCTGAGGAAACCGGCCTCGGACGACAACAGGAAGGCGACGGCCGCGGCGACGTCCTCGGACCGCCCCTGCCGGCCGAGCGGGGTCTGCCGCAGCAGCAGCTCCATCCCCGGATGGCTCGCGGATTCCCGCCGCCCCTGAGGAGTGTCGATCAGCCCGGGGGACACCGAGCAGACACGGGCACCGAGCGGCCCGATGCGCACCGCCTCGCGCTGGACGAAGCGGTGCACCCCGCGCTTGGCCCACGCGTACGCGATACCGGTGTCCTCGATGCCCGGCCCGACGGCCTCGTGGACGCGGTCGAGGAACCGCTCGTCGAGCGGGTCGTCCAGCACGGCGTCGACGGCCGGGTCGGGGTCGGTGCCGCCGAGCAGCGGGGCCATCGACGCGAAGCACACCAGGGCCGTGCCCTCGGTGGCGAGCGGGCGGAGCGTCCGGGCCAGCAGCGCGGTCCCGACCAGGTCGACGGTGAAGATACGACGCCAGTCGGCCATGGTGGGCGAGATGCCCGCGGCGTGGGCGACGGCGCGCAGGGTGCCCAGTTCGCCGACGCGTGCGGCGAGCCCGGCCAGGCCCTCGGCATCGGTGATGTCGAGGACGAACAGCTCGACGACGGCGCCCCGGCCGGTGGCGGACAGGTCCTTGGCCGCCGCGGTCACGGTCGCCTCGTCCCGGTCGACGAGAAGCAGCCTGTCCACCTGGTCGGTGAGCCGCTGCGCGCAGGCCAGCCCCATCCCTCGGCCGGCACCGGTGACGATCCCGACGGTCGTCATGCGCTCATCCCCCAGAACCGCTCCAGGCTCTGCTGCGCCACCCGGCTCACCAGCTCGACGCGGTAGCCGCTGGCCGGGCTGCGGAGGAACGCGAACGGGGCGCCGTCGGCACCCTTGCGCGTCGCCTCCCGGACGAACCCCTGGCGTTCCAGTTCGGCGGCGTCCGCGGCGACGTCGTCGGACCAGTAGCCGACGTGATGGACGGCGCCGTCGGCCGCCGGCTCCCACAGGGTCCCCGGGACGCGCCGGACGATCTCGAGGCGGGGTGTCGTCGTCGAGAACACGCACCCGAGCTCGACCACCGCGACTCCGTCCGGCAGCGTGACCGGGACCGGTCCGCTGATCTCGCCGCACCACTTGTACCCGAACAGGGAGGAGAACTCGGCCAGGGTCGTCTCGAAGTCCTCGACGACGATGCCGAGATGGAACTGGTCCTGAGCCTTCAGCACCCTGCCGACGGCCGCCTGCCCGTACTCCGTCGCTTCCAACGTGTCTCCCTCGTCATTGAGTTCAACCACCACAAAGAAGTTCATTCTTCGAAATGAGAATGATGTTCTCACGCGTGGTCGGGAAGCGCAATGGAAGGGCGGGAGGGGCCGTCGCGATGCCCGGCGACGACCTTTCTTCGTACCATCGGATCCGTGTCGTATCCCAACGGATCCGGGGGTCGCGGCACGGGTGTTCAGGTTGTGTTCAGGTCCGTCGCGGGTCCTGGCAACTCCTGCACCAGAAGCCCCAAAGCAATGGCAAAGAACCCTGTGACCAGGGCAGTTCGTCATGCCATCGTGCGGGCATGAGCACAGAGCACCTCACCCGCCGTCGTCGCGCCGCGGGCCCCACCCATCTGGCGAGCAAGGTCCCGGAAGTCACCGTCTACTTCTGGGTGATCAAGGTGCTGACCACCGGCATGGGTGAGACCGCCTCGGACCTCCTCGCCAAGACGCTCGGGCCGATCCCCGCCGTCGGCCTCGGTGGCTTGGCCCTCGTGGTGGCGCTCTCCGTCCAGCTCAGGGCCCGTCGCTACGTCGCCTGGATCTACTGGACGGCGATCGTGATGGTCAGCGTGTTCGGCACCATGGCCGCGGACGTCCTGCACGTCGGCCTGGGTGTCCCGTACACGATCTCCACCCCCTTCTTCATGGCCGCCCTGGCAGCCGTGTTCGCCGTCTGGTACGCCAGCGAGAAGACCCTCTCCATCCACAGCATCCACACCCGCCGCCGCGAGCTCTTCTACTGGGCCACCGTGCTGGCCACCTTCGCGCTCGGTACCGCCGCCGGTGACCTCTCCGCCACGATCGGCCTCGGCTACCTCGGTTCGGCCGTGCTGTACGCCGTCGCCATCGCCGTCCCGGCCGTCATGCACAAGTGGGGCGCGCTCAACGCGGTGGCCGCCTTCTGGACCGCGTACGTCATCACCCGCCCGCTCGGCGCCTCGGTCGCCGACTGGATGGCCCTGAGCCACGCGCGCGGCGGCCTCGACCTCGGGCTGGGACCGGTCACCCTGTCCTGGACCGTCGCCATCATCGGCTTCGTCGGCTACCTGGCCGTGTCCCGCAACGACATCGGGGACGCCGAGCGCCTCGCGTAGGACACCGGTCGCGCGGGCGGCTCGGGCCATCAGTTCATCTCGCCCGCGCCGCCGTCCCGCCAGGCGTCAGCAGATCCTCGGCAGCTGTTCCCCGATCGGCAGGTCGACCACCCGGGTACCGCCCAGCCCGGTGCGGGCCACCACCATGCCCCGATGGGCGTCCACGACCTCGCCGATGACCCTGGACTCCGTACCCAGCGGGTGCGCCCGCATGGCGTCCAGGACGGCGTCGGCGTGTTCACGGGGCACGAACGCCACCAGCTTGCCCTCGTTGGCCACGTACATCGGGTCGAGGCCCAGGACGGCGCAGGCGTTGGCGACGGCCGGCGGGACAGGGACGTCACGCTCCCGGATGACGACGCCGGTGCCCGAGGCCACCGCGATCTCGTTCAGGGCGGCGGCCAGCCCGCCCCGGGTGGGATCACGCAGCACATGCAGATCCGGGGTGACAGCGAGCATGGCGTCGACCAGACCGCCGAGCGCCGCACAGTCGCTCTCGATCTCCACCCCGAACTCCAGGCCCTCGCGCACGCTCATGATCGCCACGCCGTGCACGCCGATCGCACCACTGACCATCACGACATCGCCGGGCACGACCCGCTGCGGGCGCAGGTCGACGCCCGCCGGGATGAGCCCGATACCGGCTGTGTTGATGAAGATCCCGTCGCCGTGCCCGGCCTCGACCACCTTGGTGTCACCGGTCGCGACCTCGACACCCGCGGTCCGCGCCGCCGCGCCGAGCGCCTCGGCCACGCGGGCGACGGTCTCCATCTCGACGCCCTCCTCCAGGATGAAGCCGCAGGAGAGGTAGGCGGCCCGGGCGCCGCTCATGGCGAGGTCGTTGACGGTGCCGTTGACGGCGAGGTCACCGATACTGCCACCGGGGAAGAACAGTGGCCGCACCACGAAGGAGTCGGTGGAGAAAGCCATCCGGACACCGCCCATCGACACAGCCGCGGCGTCGCCCAGCTGAGCGAGCACGTCACCGCCGAACGCGGGCGCGAAGACGTGTTGGACGAGTTCGGCGGACAGAGCTCCGCCTCCCCCGTGGCCCATGACGATCCGCGGCTGGTCGCGCAGCGGGGCCGGGCAGGTCCAGGCGGCGGGGTCGAGTACGGGCGTACGGAGTTCGGTGGTGCCGGTGGTCTCAGACAACGGGGGTCGCCTCCCGGGGCGCGGGGGTGAGGTCCAGGCGCCGGTAGAGGTAGTACGCGGCGCAGGCGCCCTCGCTGGAGACCATGGTGGCGCCGAGCGGGGTGCGGGGGGTGCAGAGCGTGCCGAACGCCTCGCACTCGTGCGGCTTGAGCAGTCCCTGCAGGACCTCGCCGCTGCGGCAGGCGGCCGGTTCGCGGGTCTGGATACCGTCGACCGAGAAACGGTACTCGGCGTCATACTCCCGGTACTTCGGGGACAGCCGCCAGCCGCTGTCGGGGATCACCCCGATGCCGCGCCAGGCCCGGTCGGTGACCTCGAAGACGTCCTCCAGCATGGCCCGCGCGGCCGGGTTCCCCTCCGGGCGGACGGCACGGGGGTAGGCGTTGTCGACGGTGTGTTCGCCGCGCTCCAGTTGCGCCACGGTCCGGCGTACGCCTTCGAGGATGTCCAGGGGTTCGAATCCGGTCACGACGATCGGGACGCGGAAGCGCTCCGCCAGTTCCGGGTACTCCCCCACCCCCATCACGCTGCACACATGCCCGGCCGCCAGGAAGCCCTGGACGCGGCAGGTCGGTGACTGCATGATCGCCTCGATGGCGGGCGGTACGCGGACGTGGGACACCAGCAGGCTGAAGTTCGGGATGCCGAGCTTGCGGGCCTGATACACCGTCATCGCGTTGGGCGGCGCAGTCGTCTCGAAGCCGATGCCGAAGAAGACGACCTCGCGGTCGGGGTTGTGCTGGGCGACCCGCAGGGCGTCGAGCGGCGAGTACACGACGCGCACGTCGCCGCCCGCGCCCCGCACCTGGAACAGGTCCCGACCCGTGCCGGGCACTCGGAGCATGTCGCCGAAGGAACAGAAGATCACCCCGGGCCGGGAGGCGATCTCCAGCGCCTTGTCGATGACCTCCAGCGGGGTCACACACACCGGACACCCCGGCCCATGGATCAACTCGACCTGGTCCGGCAGGAGTTGGTCGATGCCGTGCCGGATGATGGTGTGCGTCTGTCCACCGCAGACCTCCATCAGCGCCCATGGCCTGGTCACCGTGGAGTGGATGTCGTCGAGCAGCCGACGTGCCAGGTCGGGGTCCTGGAACTCGTCGATGTACTTCACTTCCGCGCCTCCTCTCCCGCGGACGGCAGGGCCTCGCCCGCCTCCGCGGCCATCTCCCAGGGGTCGCCGAACTCCTCCTGCAGCAGGCCGAGGGTGGCGAACAGTTCGAGCGTCTGCTTCGCCGACTCCTCGTCGAGGCGCTGCAGGGCGAATCCGACGTGCACGATGGCGTACTCGCCGACCTGGAGGTCGGGCAGGTACTCCAGGCACACCTCCTTGACCACACCGCCGAAGTCGACGTTGGCCATCCGGGTGCCGTCCCGTTCCTCGATGTCCAGCACTCTGCCGGGTACCGCCAGGCACATGAGCCTCTCCTCGCTGTTGGTCAGTCGTTGGCTCGGGTACGGTCCTCGGCGCGCGCGGCCACCACGAGCTGCCCGAGCGCCAGACCGCCGTCGCCCGGCGGGACCAGGTGGTGGCGCAGGACCGTGAACCCGTCCGCGCCCAGGGCCGCCGCGCAGGCGGAGGACAGCAGGGAGTTGGCGAACACCCCGCCGGTCAGGGCCACCGTCTCGACCGCGTGCCGTTCGCGGGCCAGCACACAGACGCGGTGCACGAGCGCGGCGACGGCCCGGTGGAAACGTGCCGCGACAACGGCCGGTCCGGCACCCGCGCGCACGTCCTCCACGATCGCCCCGAACACCGGTGCGGGATCCGCGAGGACGAGGCCCTCGTCCACACCGCCGCGTGAACCCTGTGCGGGGCGGGCGCCGCCGCCCGGCCCCGGGCCGGTCACCGCCGGTGTCGCACTGTCGGTCAGTCCTGCCGGTCGCAGGGCGAACGCATACGCGACAGGGTCCCCGGCGGGAGCCCGCAGTGCCACGGCCTCCAGCTCCATCGCCGCCTGGGCCTCGTAGCCGGCCGCGTGGCAGACGCCCGCGAGGGAGGACACCGCGTCGAAGAGGCGGCCCATGCTGGAGGTGGGGACGCAGTTCAGGTGGCGCTCCAACTGCCGCTCCAGCACGCGCCGTTCGTCGGGCGGGCAGGCGCTCACGCAGGCCAGCTCGTCCGACCACTCGATCCCCGCCGCGCGCAGATGCGCGAGCGCCATCCGGTACGGCCGCCGCACCGCCGCGTCACCGCCGGGCAGCGGCACATACGCGAGGTGTCCGAACCGGGTGAAGCCGTCGTAGTCGGCGAGCAGGATCTCCCCGCCCCACACCGCCCCGTCGTCGCCGTAGCCCGTGCCGTCGAAGGCGACCCCGATCACCGGCCGGCTGCCGTCCAGCCCGTGTTCGGCCATCGCAGCGGCGACATGGGCGTGGTGGTGCTGGACGCGTACGACGGGCCGACCCGCCGCGTTCCGGTCGGCCCAGCGCGCCGAGCGGTATCCGGGGTGCCGGTCGGCCGCGAGCAGTTCGGGGCGTACGGGGGTGATGGACCCCAGTTGGGCCACGGCGCGTTCGAAGGCGTGCTGGGTGGCGAGGTCGTCCATGTCGCCGATGTGGGCGGACAGCCAGGCCCGGCGGCCCTCGCCAAGGCAGAGCACGTTCTTCAGGTCCCCGCCGACGGCGAGGGCCGGGCGCACCGGGACCGGCAGGGTCAGCGGCAGGGGCGCGTAGCCGCGGGCGCGACGCAGCGGCAGCAACTCGCCGTCGCACAAGCGCACCACGGAGTCGTCGCACGGCACATGGATCGGCCGGTCGTGGGTGAGCCAGCCGTCGGCCAGCCCCGCCAGCCGCTCCAGCGCCTCCCCGTCGTCGGTGACGATCGGCTCACCGGACACGTTGCCGCTGGTCATGACGAGCAGCGGGGGTCCCTCGGGGTCGCCGGGCAGTCCGAACAGCAGGTGGTGCAGGGGGGTGTACGGCAGCATGACGCCGAGGTCGGGGCTGCCGGGCGCGACGGAGTCGGCGGGCCGTGGTGCCCCCGCCACGGGTACCTCCCTGCGGCGGCGCAGCAGCACGATGGGGCGGATGGCGCCGGCGAGCAGGCTCCGCTCCTCGGCACTGATCCGTACGAGGTGCCAGAGGTCGTCGAGGCTCCGGGCCATCACGGCGAAGGGTTTGTCCCCTCGGGCCTTGCGGCGGCGCAGCAGCGCGACGGCTTCGGGGTTCGTGGCGTCGCAGGCCAGGTGGTAGCCGCCGAGGCCCTTGACCGCGAGGATCGCGCCGCCCGCCAGGAGCCGGCGGGCCTCGGCGACCGGGTCCGCTCCGGCGGCGGGCTCCGGAGGACCGCTCACGCCCGGTCGGGGGACGAGCAGCCGCAGTCGCGGGCCGCAGGCCGGGCAGGCGACGGGTTGCGCGTGGAAGCGACGGTCGGCCGGATCCGCGTACTCGCGGGCGCAGGCGGAGCACATCGGGAAGCCGGCCATGGTCGTGTGGGAGCGGTCGTAGGGCAGGCCGGTGACGATGGTGAACCGGGGGCCGCAGTGGGTGCAGTTGATGAAGGGGTGGCGGTGGCGCCGGTCGGCGGGATCGGCGAGTTCGCGCAGGCATTCGGCGCAGGTGGCCGTGTCCGGCGGAATCAGGGTGCCCGCCGGTCCGCCCGTGCGGGAGGCGAGGATGGTGAACGCGGCGTCACCGGTGACGGGTACGTCGTCGTGGTGTACGGAGTCCACGCGGGCCAGCGGCGGTGCCTGGAGGGCGATGCGGTCACAGAACCGGGCGACGGCCGAGGGGACGCCCTCGACCTCCGCGATGACACCCTCGGGGGTGTTGGTGACATGGCCGGACAGTTCGAGGCCGGTGGCGAGCGTGTAGACGTACGGGCGGAATCCGACGCCCTGCACCACACCCCGTACGGTGACCCGTCGGCGCAGTGGTGTCCCGTCGGCGACGGCGGCCGGGGAGGGTGGATTGCTCACGAGTGGGAGTGGGCCATGGCGCCGGTGCCGTGAGGGTGCTCATGGCCGTGGTGATGGTGGGTGGGTGAGGCGCCGTCAGGTCGGCGTGCCATGACGGGCTCGTGGAGCGGGGCGCCGTCCGCGGCCGCCAGTGCCCGGTCGAGCAGGGCGCCGACGCCCCGGTCCCGGCGGGCCGAGGTCAGCAGCACGTCCACTCCGGGGTTGACCCGCTCGACGTTCGCGCGGAACGCCGTCTCGTCGAACTCGACGGCCTCGGCGATGTCGGTCTTGGTGACCACCACCAGATGGGCGAGGCCGAAGGCGGTGGGGTACTTGAGCGGCTTGTCCTCGCCCTCGGTCACGGAGGCGAGTACGACTCTCAGGGTCTCCCCGAGGTCGTAGGAGGCCGGGCAGACGAGGTTGCCGACGTTCTCGACGAACAGCAGCCGGGTGTCGTCGGGCAGCCATCCCTCCAGGTGGCGGCCGAGCATCCCGGCCTCCAGGTGGCACAGCCCGTCCGTGAGGACCTGCTTGACCGGGACGCCCGAGCGGGCCAGCCGCTGCGCGTCGTTCTCGGTGGCGAGGTCGGCGGTGAGCGCCGCGACGGGCACGGACCGCTCCCGCGCGAGCCCCAGTTCCCTCTCCAGCAGGGCGGTCTTGCCGCTGCCGGGGCTGGAGAGGAGGTTGACGACCGTGGTGCCGCGGGCCGCAAGGCCGGCGCGCAGGGTGTGCGCGGTCTCGTCGTTCTTGGCCAGGACGGCCTGTTGCAGGTCGACCACACGACACATAGTTCAGCGCTCCTCGGAGATCGGTTCGCGGGGGTGGGCGTGCGCCGGGCCGTCCTCCCACCGCACGCTGAGGATCTGGAGTTCCCGGCCCGCCAGTAGCTCTGTGGTGGCTCCGCCGCACCGCGGGCAGGTCAGAGCGGGCGGCATGCCGACGGCCCATTCGTGCGCGCAGGGTGCGCAGCGGGCCCGTCCCGGCACGGCTTCGGTGACCAGTTCGGCGCCCTCCAGCACGGTTCCGGCGCAGGCCAGTTCGAAGCAGAAGGAGAGGGCGTCGGGTACCACACCGGCCAGCTCGCCCACCTGAAGCCGTACCGAGCGCACGGCCGTGACGTCACCGGCCCGCTGCGCCGCCTCTTCGACCTGGCCGATCACCGCCATCGCGAGGGACATCTCGTGCATCGACCGGTCTCCGTCTCGGGCAGGGCGTCCGCCGCCCCTCATTAGAGGGGAGGCGTCCGAGGGCGGCGGACCGGCACGCCGTCGCCGGCCGGCCGCGTACGCCGTTCGCCGCAACAGCACGGCACGGCGCGCGTGGCAGGGGGCGTACAACCGGAGGGCGTACGACCCGGGGCGTCGGCTCACATGCTCCGGATCCGCAGATAGCGTCTGAGGTCGGGCAGGATCTGCACGAGGACGGCGGTGACAGCGGCGGCCAGCGCGCCGCCGACGAGGGTCTTGATCATGGCTTCTCTCCTCACTTCGCGGCTTCGCCGACCGTGGCCCGCGGCGCGGACTCTCCCGGTTCGTCGGCCCGCAGCAACTCTTCGATCAGCCGGACGGCCTCCGGTACGGCGGCCGACACCGGCGGGCTGAGCCCGATGCCCTCCTCGACGGAGGCGGGCTCACATCCCACGACCAGCGTGCGGCGCGGCGGCTGCCCACCGGTTCCGGCGCAGAGGGTCCCCAGCAGTGCGAGCACCGTGTCGGGGGTCATCCGGTGGCCGTCGAGCGGTACGCCGTGCGGCTCGGCCGCGTCGGCGCTGTCGTGCTCGATGACGTACAGGGTGCCGGGGCGCTCGCCGCGCGCGGTGGCGTCCACCAGGATCAGGGTGTCGTAGCCGTCGAGGACCTGGTACGCGAGGTGCACGCCCCGTACGCCGATGTCCACGGCCTCGACGTTCGGAGGCAGTTGCCGCCCGGTGAGTACGCGCACGGTTTCGACGCCGAAGCCGTCGTCCCCGAGAAAGATGTTCCCGATCCCGGCGACGAGGACCTTGCCGCTCTCCCGGCGGGGTGGGTCCGCGGACAGGCTCATGCCTCGTCCTCCAGCGGTTCGACCTCGTCAGGCTGGAAGTAGAGGAAGCGGCCCTGTTCGCGGCGGATGTCGGCGCCCGGATCGTCCTCGACCGTCACCGCCAGGTGCACTCCGCCGTCCACGTCGTGCAGCACGGCCTCGACCTTCGCCGCACGGCCCGCAAGGAACAGGTCCTGCGCGTCGGTGCGGCGCAGCCCGGGCCGCAGCAGCACCCTGCTTCCCGCGCCCAGCGAGCGGCCGTCGACGACGATCCGGTCCTGCCCCGGGTCGAAGCCGGCGTCGCTCGCCGGGTCCCACCACGGGGTGTCGGGACGCGGCACGCCGAACTCGTCGGGGAAGCCGTCCGCGACCGGAGCGGACGTCGTTCCCGTGCCCTCGCCCGCTCCGGTCACCTCACGCAGGCTGCGCACCGCCCCGTGCAGGCGCTCCAGGACCTCCGGCGGCATGGTGTCCGCCAGGTCGATCACGGCGGCCGCCCGGTCGTCGGTGCCCCGGGCCTCGCGCTTCTCCTCGTCGGTGAGCGCGGCGGTGCGCAGGGCGAGGATCTCGTCGATCTCGGTGGCGTCGTACAGGGCCCCGGGGCTCTCCGGGGCGATGGCCGGGTGGTCCTCCAGGATGATCGGCGAGGACAGCACCACGTCCCCGCGCCCGGGTTCGCCGGCGAGGACCGGCCAGGTGTGCAGATTGCGGCAGGACGCGACCGCGCCCTTCGCCCACTCGGGGGGATCCGTCATCGACAGGAACGATCCCGCGCTCAGCCCCATGAGGAGGTGGGTGGCGACCAGGGAGCGCGGGAGGGCCGCGTCCCGGTCGGCCGCCGTGCCGTCCGGGGGTGTCCAGGTGCTGGTGTTCTCGACGATCGCGGTCAGCCGCAGCACGCGGTAGGGCCCGTCGAGTTCGCTCGCGGACAACCGGAGTACGCCGCTCGTCTCCTCGTAGCGGCGGACCATCCGGCCGACGGCGCGACCGGTCTCGTCGAGGACGGGCTCGGTGTCCTCACCCGCGGGGCGGTCGAAGGGGACCCGCACTCCGTCGCCCAGGAGTTCGTCGACGGGCACGACCGCCTCGACGCGCTCCTCGGTTCCCTCGTCCCAGGGGACCAGGGTCCGGTCGCCGAGCCGGAGTTCGGGAACCGTCTCGAAGGCGCCGTCCGGGCGTGCCTGCTGGACCGTGCGGCGCCGGGCGCGCAGGAAGCGCAGCTCGACCGCGAGGGTGGCGTTCGCCTTGGGTTCCATCAGGCATTCGGTGTGCTGGAAGTCGTGCTCCTCGCAGTCGGCGCCCCAGGCGGGCGGGACGAGCACGCCGAACTGCCAGCGCAGCCGGTTCTTGGCCGCGGAGGCACGGTACGGGTAGAGCACATAGCCCTCGAAGAGGACGGCGTCGGCCACCTGCCGGGCGAGGGCGAGGCGGGCCTCGGTCTCCGGGGCGAACGTGGTCACGCTCACGGAGCGGTCCTCCCGGTGGTGCTGGTGATGCCGGTGAGACTGAATCTTCGGGGTGGTGCGGGAGCCGCCCCGCCGCTCTCGTCGAGCAGGGCCCGCACGGTCGCCTCCCAGGAGGGCAGGGCCCGTCGGGAGCGAAAGGCGAGCAGGGCGTCCATGGTGTCGCGGGGCAGCCTGATCCAGCCGCAGCCGGGGAAGTGCTGCTCGACCATCTCCCGCCAGGTGGCCACCGGCATCCGGAAGACCGCCTCCCGGTCCCAAGGGACGGGTTCGACGCGAAAGCCGCCCGCTCCGGTGAACGCCGTGCCGGAGAACAGCATCAGCAGCGGCACCTCACCGCTGGTCAGCGCGTCGAAGTAGCGGGTCGCGGCGATGTCCATGTCGTACGTGCACGGCACGACGAGGTCCGTCTCGGTCTCCCCCGTGAAGGCGGGGACCATGACGGAGACCTGGGCGAACTGCACCGGCTGGAGGGTGCTGCCCCAGCGCGAGCGCTCACCGAAGAGGTCGGCGAGCCCCTCGGCCTCCGCGGTCTCGTAGCCGCGCTTGGCGGGCTCGATGCGGATCTGGCAGCGCAGGGCCATGGCGTGGACCGGTTCGTCGCCGGTGGCGGTGATGTGCAGCCGGAAGACCAGGGTCGGTCCGGCGGCGAACCGGTCCGCGCGCACGCCGGTGCAGGTGAAGGCGAACTCCGTCACGCCGGGCGCTCCTCGCGTACGGGGCGGGCGCGTTGCCCGACGTGTTCGAAGAAGGTGTCGAGGGCGGCGCGGGCCTCGGCGCCGCCGTCGAAGCCCTGCCACAACAGGCGCATCCGGCCGACCAGTTCGTAGCAGATGTCGACGGGCACGAGATAGCACTCGCAGCGGCCCTCGTGACGGCGCAGCAGCAGCGCCTCCACATCGGGTTCGAGCAGTTCGGCGAGGCGGCTGTCGCCGAGGACGGCGGTCCACGTCGCCGGATCGAGCTCGCTCTCGGTGGCCCCGGCCGGGCTCGGATAGAGGGCCACCAGCCGGTCGAGCGCGGCGTTGCGGAAGAAGAAGGCGACGCCGACCGGGATCTGCAGCGCCTCCCAGGCACCCGCGTCGAGGTGGTGGTCAGGGTCCGTGAGAAAGCGGTCCGGAACCGCGCGGAAACGGCCCCGTGCGGCGCCCGGCTGTTCCATCAGGAGGGCGCAGGACGTACAGGCGCAGACGATGGCCCGGTGCTCGATGTCCACCAGGTGGCGGTGGCGTGCCTCGTCCACCGCCACCGCGCACAGTCCGCACCGCTCCGGCCGCGGTTCACGTCCGGTCAGGAACCTGCGCAGCCCGGAGCCACGCGTGGCCGGGCGGGGAGCCGGGGGCGCGCTCATGGGGCCTTCGCCGGGGCCGGTCGGGCGGTGGTGCCTGCGCGGGTCCCGGGGCCGGTGCCGATCTGGAGGAGCGGGGGCTCCCCGGAGCGGTCGGCGGCCCGTACCTCGACCGCCGTGACCTCCGGCGCGAAACAGGCGAGCGCGTCCTCGGCCGCCTGCTGGGCCGTCGTAGCGCTCGCCGCGCAGCCGCATCCGCCGCCTCCGGCCGCCCGCAGCCGGAGGGTGCCCGTCTCCTCGTCGAAGTCCACGACGTGCAGTACGTGGTCGCGGACGCTGTCGAGCGCGCGGGTGATGCGGGTCGTCCGGTCCTCTGGGTGCAGGTCGTGCAGGACGAGGAGACTCGCGACCAGTTCGTCGCCGAGCAGGCCCGCCAGGGGATCGCCGGGGGTTCTGCGGCCCACGGGCGTGGACAGCAGGTGGAGCATCCGGGCCAGGCCGGCCCCGTAGAAGTCCATGAGGGCCTGGACGAGTTCCTCGGCCGCCGCGCGGGCGGCCGGGTCACCGGTGGTGGCGAGCCGGTCGAGTACGTCCTCGATCCGCTGTCCGGTGCGCACCGCGTCGACCGCCGGTGCCGCCTTCGTCGCGTCGATGGTCGTGCCCGCGCTCATCCGCCCAGTCCGCTCAGGCCGGTGGGCATGTGCATCTTCTGGACGGTCTTGCCGCCACCGACGTACATGTGCACGCCGCACGGCAGACAGGGGTCGAAGCTGCGAACGGCGCGCATGATGTCGATGCCCTTGAAGTTCTCCGGGGAGTTCTCCTCGAAGATCGGCGTGTTCTGCACGGCGTCCTCGTACGGGCCGGGCGTGCCGTAGGTGTCCCGGGTGCTGGCGTTCCACGGGGTCGGCGGGTACGGGTGGTAGTTGGCGATCTTGCCGTCACGGATCACCATGTGGTGGGAGAGCACACCGCGGACCGCCTCGGTGAAGCCGACGCCGATGCTCTCGTCGGGCACCTCGAACTTCTCCCAGGTCTGGGTGCGTCCGGCGCGGACCTCCTCCAGCGCCTTCTCCGCGAAGTGCAGGGCGACGGCGGCGGTGTAGGCCTGGAAGTAGGTGCGCGCGCGGTTGCGTTCCAGCGCGTTGCTCCAGCGCGGGATCTTCCACTCGAAGGTGGTCTCGGGCTTGGTCATGGTGCGCGGCAGGTTGATGACCACGCTGTGGCCGGTCGCCTTCACATAGCCCGTGTCGACGAGGCCGGACAGGGCGGTGGACCACAGGCGGGCGATGGGGCCGCCGCCGGTGTCGAGGGCGAGGTGGTCCTTGCCGTCGAACCAGCGGGGCGACATGACCCAGCTGTACTTGTCGTCGAAGTTCCGCTTCTGCGGGGCGGGGATGGTGTGCTGGTTCCACGGGTGGCGCGGGTCGACCGGGTTGCCGAGCGGGTCGTGGGTGACGAACTGCTCCTGGCCCTCCCAGTCCTCGTAGTACGAACTACCCAGCAGGATGCGGATACCGAGGTTGATCTTGGTGAGGTCGTTGGTGACGAGCTTGCCGTCGACGATCACGCCGGGGGTGACGAACATCCGCCGGCCCCAGTCCGTCATGTTGGCGTAGGTGAAGTCGCAGTACTCGGGGTCGTTGAACGCGCCCCAGCAGCCGAGCAGCACCCGTCGGCGTCCCACTTCCTCGTACCCGGGCAGGGCCTCGTAGAAGAAGTCGAACAGGTCGTCGTGGAGGGGGACTACCCGCTTCATGAACTCCACGTAGCGCATCAGACGGCTGAGGTAGTCCGTGAAGAGCTGGACGGAGGCGATGGTGCCGACGCCGCCCGGGTAGAGCGTGGAGGGGTGCACATGGCGGCCCTCCATGAGGCAGAACATCTCCCGGGTGTAGCGGCTCACCTGGAGCGCCTCGCGGTAGAACTCGCCTTCGAGGGGGTTGAGGGACCGCATGATGTCGGCGATCGTGCGGTAGCCGTGCTCGGCGGCGTGCGGTGCCTCGGTGCGCTCGGCGAGTTCGAGGACGCCCGGGTTGGTCTCCTTGACCATCTTCTCGCAGTAGTCGACCCCGACCAGGTTCTCCTGGAAGATGTTGTGGTCGAACATGTACTCGGCGGACTCGCCGAGGTTGATGATCCACTCACCGAGGTGCGGGGGCTTCACGCCGTACGCCATGTTCTGCGTGTACACCGAGCAGGTGGCGTGGTTGTCCCCGCAGATCCCGCAGATGCGGCTGGTGATGAAGTGCGCGTCGCGGGGGTCCTTTCCGCGCATGAAGACGCTGTAGCCGCGGAAGACGGACGAGGTGCTGTAGCACTCCGCGACCCGCTTCTGCTTGAAGTCGATCTTCGTGTGGATGCCCAGGCTGCCCACGATCCTCGTGATCGGGTCCCAGGCCATCTCCATCAGGCCGCTACCGTCGCCGGCCGCCTTCGTCTTCGGTGCCATCGTGTGTGTCGTGCCCTTCTTCGCGCGAGTGGTCCGGGAGGGTGTGGACGGGCTGGTGGAGCTGTGTCTCAGGTGGGGCTGGGGTTCACCACGGCGGCCGGTATCCGGTGGTGATCTTGTCTCCCGTGTGGCGCCACTTCGGCTCCTTGTCCACGGTGTTGGTCGTGAGCGACCTGAGTCTGCGGATCACCGCCCCGTAGGCGCCGCTGGCCGTGACGGACAACTTCGCGCCCGGAGGTTCGTCCATGAACGGCATGAACTTGTCGGGGAACCCGGGCATGGTGCAGGCGATGCAGATGCCGCCGACGTTCGGGCAGCCGCCGATGCCGTTCATCCAGCCCCGCTTGGGCACGTTGCACTTGACGACCGGTCCCCAACAGCCCAGTTTCACCAGGCACTTGGGCGAGTCGTAGGTGGTCGCGAACTCGCCCTGCTCGTAGTAGCCCGCGCGGTCGCAGCCCTCGTGCACGGTGGCGCCGAACAGCCAGGACGGGCGCAGCTTGTCGTCGAGGGGGATCATCGGGGCGGAGCCGGCCGCCTGGTAGAGCAGGTACGTCAGCGTCTCGGCGAAGTTGTCGGGCTGGATGGGGCAGCCGGGTACGCACACGATGGGGATGCCGGCGTGCGACTTCCACTCCCAGCCGAGGTAGTCGGGCACACCCATCGCGCCGGTCGGGTTGCCCGCCATGGCGTGGATGCCGCCGTACGTGGCACAGGTGCCGATGGCGACGACGGCGAGCGCCTTGGGCGCGAGCCGGTCGATCCACTCGCTGGTCGTGATCGGCTGGCCGGTCTCGGGGTTGTCGCCGAAGCCGCACCAGTAGCCCTCGGGCTTGATCGACTCGTTGGGGATGGACCCCTCGACGACCAGCACGAACGGGTCGATCTCGCCCCGCTCCCCCTTGAAGAACCACTCGATGAACGTGTCCGCGCCGCCGACCGGACCGCATTCGAAGTCGATGAGGGGCCAGTGGACGGCGATCTTGGGCAGACCCGGCAGATCGCTGAGCGCGATCTGTTCGATGCTCGGCTGCATGGCCGCCGTCAGCGCGACGGAGTCGCCGTCGCAGCTCAGCCCGGCGTTGATCCAGAGGATGTGGATCGTGGGCGTCTCGTCGGCGGGCGCACCACCGGCGTTCGTCGCGCCGGCCGTACTGGGTGTCGCCGCTGTCATGGGACCGCCTCCTCGGGGAGGTGAGGGACAAAAGACTGTATTTCGACCATCAGCTCTCTTGGTACCAGCCATCCGGCCGACGCGAGAGGTCTTCCAGGGCCGTTCCAGTGACAGGCGCCCGCGGGGAGCGCCCCGCTCCCGCCGCCGTCCTCGTGACCGTGGTCGCCACGAGGTCGAGGTGCGGCGGGGTGGACTCCGGTCGTCGCTTGTGGACGAACGCGCGGCGCAGGGCGTGATAGGCGGCGTCCGGGTCGTCGAAGGTGCGGCGCATCCTGGTCAGCTCCCGCTCCCGGAAGGCGGCCAGGGGCTCGCCGCACTCCTGGCGTTCCAGTTCCGCCTTCTTCGCGGCGATCCGCGAGGGTGATCCCGGCAGTGCCGCAAGCCGGGCCGCGAGGCGGCCGACCTCCGCGGCGAAGTCCCCGGGACCGCAGTCGACCACCCGGTCGACGAGCCCGAGGTCGCGGGCGCTCGCCGCGCTCATCGGCAGGGCCTCGCCCAGGAGCCGGTCGGCAGTCGCCGCACCCACGCGGCGCGGCAGTGTGTACGTCCAGTACTCCGAGCCGTACAGGCCCATGAGCCGGTAGTGCGGGTTGAGTACGGCGCCGGCGCGGCACCAGACCTCGTCGGCGGCGAGGGCGAGCATCGTCCCGCCCGCCGCGGCGTTGCCCGCGACGGCGGAGACCACGAGCCGGTCCGTGGTGGTCAGGACCGCCTCGACGAGGTCGTCGATGGCGTTGATGTTGGCCCAGGACTCGGCGGCGGGGTCCTCGGCGGCCTCGATGACGTTGAGGTGGATCCCGTTGGAGAAGAAGTCCCGCTGCCCGCCCAGCACCAGCACCGAGGTGGGCCGCGCGCACGCCTGACGGTAGGCATCGAGAAGGCGTCGGCACTGCGTGGTGCTCATCGCTCCGCCGGGGAACGAGAACGAGAGGACTCCGACGCTCCCCTCCTCCCGGTACCCGATGTCCGTCCAGGTGCGCCGGCGCGGGTCCGCACCATCCGGTGCGGCGAGCTCCGGCAGGGACGGCAGCCGGTCGCCGAGTGCCTGTGCGGCGGGCAATTTGTACGTGGGCGGCTGTCCCGGAGCGCGCCTGCGCCGCAGCTCGGGGATCCAGACCGCGCCGTCCGTCGTGGCCCGGCAGATCGCCCCGGCCCGGGTGGCCAGCAACTCCCCCGGGGCACCGCGCAGGGCGCCCTCAAGGTGGCCGCCATGCAGGTACCACTCGGCGCCGCACAGCACGTCCAGCACGCCGGGCTGCGAGTCCGCAGCGCGCAGCTTGCGCAGGACGGTCTCCGTGGAGTCGGCTTCCCAGTCGATCCGCCGGACGCTCTGGTCGAGGTACGGGCGGATGCGCACCGGGGTGTACTCGGCGTGGGCCGAACCCTGTGGGCGTGGGGTGTGGGTCCCGGAGGCGAAGCGTTCCACGGCGAGCAGGACGGCCTTGAGCGCGGCGTCGGCGATCTCGCCCCGGTACAGGTCGCTCTTGCCCACCGGCGGGACCGCGCAGTCGACGGACGCCCAGACGTCCCCGGCGTCCATGTCCTCGTCCGCCTGAAGGACCGTCACCCCCCAACGGTCGGCGCCCCGCTGGATCGCCCAGTCCAGCGAGGACGGCCCCCGGTCCCCGAAGGGCCCCGGGTGAACGACGAAGCACGGGTACGCGGTCCACACCTCGCGGGGGATCGCCGTCTTCAGCATCGGCGCGAGTACGAGGTCCGGCGCGTGCCGTCGGACGGCCTCGGCCAACGGGCGCTCGGGCAGCGCGAGTTCCACCGCGACCGTGTGCCCGTGGTCGCGCAGTTCGACGTGGACGCGCTGGGTGAGACTGTTGAAGGCGCTGGCCACGAGCAGGATGTGCACGGCGAGCTCCGGCGGCGGACGGTGCGGGCGGCGACGCCCCGGTCGACTGCGATGCTGGGACACGCCGAACCGCCGGGCCCCGACGACAGGCTGAGGGGTCACCCGAAAGCGGACGCCTACCCGCCACCCGGCGGCCCCTCGTCTGCGGCATGACCCACCGGACAGGGCCTAGGTGCGGTACGTCGCCTCGTCGAAGTCGGCGGGCAGACCGCCCCCGGTCAGGTCCCAGGCCCAGAGTCCGACGAACGCGCCGGTGAACCCGAGGGCGCGGATCCGGTCGCCCTCCATCTCCTCTGCGTGTTCGTCGCAGAGCACGGTCGCGTCGAGCGTCGGGCCGAGGGGACGCCAGCCGGGGCCCGTGTCGTAGCGGAAGCGGAGGGCGGATCCGTCGAGGTCGAGACCGAGGCGCAGCCGCGTGGTGTCGCCGAGGGGTTCCCCGCCCGCTTCGTCGACGGTGAGCTCGCCCCGGTCGCAGGCCGCCACGCGCAGCACCGCACGCCCCTCGTCGTCCGCGGTGACGTACAGGAAGTACCAGTTGCGGGTGTTGTAGTACGCGGTGATCCCGGCCAGTTGCTGGAAGGTCCGCGGCCGGTACTCCATCGTCGCCTCGAACGCGCAGCGCGCGGCGGTCACCCGGCGGGCCACCAGGCTGGGGGCGATCAGGCTCTGCGGGGAGCGGCCGCCGCGCAGCCGCAGATGGGAGGCTCGGTCGGTCAGCGACAGCCAGTCGGAGGCCGGGGGCCGGCGCAGCGTGGACCACTGCGGTCCCAGCACCGGCAGGTCGAAGCCGTCGGAATCCGCCGGGTCTCCGAGGTCGTCGTGGTCGTCCGGGCGTGGGCCGGTGCCGCCGAGGAGTATGCCCGGGGCCGGTATCTCCAGGGCGGGCAGGCCGGTGGGGGTGCGCGGCCATCCGTCCGGGGTCCAGGTGACGGGTGCCAGCGCGGTCTCCCGGCCCAGGAGGCAGGGTCCGTGCCGCGTGTGCGGCCGGGCGACGAGGTAGGCGAGGTACGACAGGCCGCCGGGGGTGTCCACCAGGCTGCCGTGCCCGGCCTTCTGGAGGGGCAGGTCCGGGTGGTGGCGGGCGGTGATCAGCGGGCCCGCGGGGTCGCGTTCGTAGGGGCCGGTCAGGGTGCGCGAGCGGGCGACGGTGACCTGGTGGTCGTAGCCCGTGCCGCCGTCCGCGGTCAGCAGGTAGTACCAGGGGCCGCGGCGGTAGAGGTTGGGGCCCTCGATCCAGTCGGCCCCGGGCGGCAGCACGACGGGTTCGGGCTCGCCGACCAGGCGACGCGTGACCCGGTCGTAGCGGGTCGCCTCCAGGCCGGCCGAGCCGCCGTGGCCCGGACGCCAGTCGTGGACCAGGTTCACCAGCCGGCTGTCGGCGCCGTCGTGGAAGAGGGAGGCGTCGAAACCGCGCGCGTGCAACGGCACCGGGTCGGACCAGGGCCCGTCGATCGACTCCGCGGTGACCAGGTGGTTGGGGCTGTCGGTGAAGCCGCCCGCGTAGGTCGACACATTGCTGTAGACGAGGTGGAACAAACCGTCCGCGTGGCTCAGGTTCGGCGCCCACACCCCGCCGGAGTCGGGACACCCGGTCAGGTCCAGCAAGCGGGTGCTGTCCAGTGCGCCGCCCAGCGGCCGCCAGTGCACAAGGTCCCTGGAATGGTGCAGCCGTACCCCCGGGCACCACTCGAACGTCGAGGTCGCCAGGTAGAAATCGGCTCCCACGCGGAGGATGGACGGGTCCGGATGCGAGCCGGCCAGGACCGGGTTCCGTACGACCTGCGCGGTCCGCTGCCGCATACGTCTCCTTCGACGGGCGATGATCGAGAGCGGGTGATCGAAGAGGACCGTAGTGTCGAACACGTTCGCAGGCAACGGTGGTTCTGCCGCCGGGGGCCCGTCCACACCGAAGGGATCGGAATCGATGAACGACGTCACGACCGAGAGCCAGGTCCGCTCGCTCAAGGAGGCCGTCGGGCGGTACGGCATCTGGAGCGGGGGCCTGCGCTCGGAGGATCCGCAGCGGCGTGGCGAGCGCGCCGAGGCCGCCGCCGAGCTGGAGCAACTCGGCTTCGGTGCGGCCTGGTTGGGCGGCAGCGGCACCGCGGAGAACGCGGCGCCGCTCCTCGCGGCGACCGAGCGGCTCATCGTGGGGACCAGCATCCAGAGCATCTGGACGCAGGACGCCTCCGCGAGCGCGGCGGGCTTCGCGGAGCTGGAGACGGCCCATCTCGGCCGCTTCGTGCTCGGCCTCGGGGTGAGCCACGCCAAGACGGCGGACCAGTACCGCCGCCCCTACGCGAGCATGGTCGCGTTTCTGGACGCGCTGGACGCGAGGGGAGTCGCCGCGGGACGCCGGATGCTCGCCGCCCTCGGCCCGAAGATGCTGGAGCTCTCACGCGACCGCGCCGCCGGGGCGCTCCCCTACCTCGTGACGCCGGAGCACACCGCGCAGGCCCGCGAGATCCTGGGCGAAGTCTCCCTGCTGGCACCGGAGTTCAAGGTTGTCCTGGAGACGGACCCGGACCGCGCCCGCACGCTCGCCCGGGGCGTCCTCGCCTTCTATCTCTCGCTGCCGAACTACACCAACAGCTTTCTGCGGCTGGGCTTCGCCGAGTCGGACTTCGCGGACGGCGGCAGCGACCGCCTCGTGGACGCGCTCTTCGCCTGGGGCGACGAGGACCGTATCCGCGCCCGTGTCGAGGCCTTCCACGCGGCGGGCGCGGACCATGTGGCGCTCCAGGTGGTGACCGAACAGACCCCCGACTCCCTCCCGCGCGAGGAGTGGCGCCGACTGGCGGGCATTCTGCTCTGACTCTCCCCTGTGCTTCCAGGTCCTTGCCGGTGCCTGGTGCCCTCCGTGGTGGCTCACATGGTGTAACGCGCTACACCATCGATCCGGGGGGCCGGTCCCTCGTGGCGGCGGGCGGGTGACGGGATCGTTGACGGCAGAGATCGCAACGGACCTGTGCGTCCCCTGCCGAAGGAAAATCCCGTGAAGTCACTGCTCGCCGCCGTGCGGTCGTTCGTCGCCAACCTGCTGCTCTGGTCGTTCTTCGTGGGCGGCCTCGCCGCGAGCTCCGCCTCCGGCGCCGTCCTCGACGGCACGCAGAAGGACGTGGCCACGTACGCCGGTATCGCCGTGTCCCTCGTGGCGGGCTCGCGCATCGCGAAGAAGCCGAGGATCAAGGCGTTCCTGTCGACGCCGCCGGTGCTGTGGTTCCTGTTCCTGTTCAACGGCGCCGTGGCCGCGGTCTGCTACTTCACCATGGACGGCGTGAAGGGGATCATGGCCGCCGTCGGCATGGGTCTGGTCTCGCTGGGTGCGGCCGGCGGCCTCATCGCCGGCCGCCGGAAGAAGCCGGTCCAGGCGGTCGACCAGCCCTGGTACTGACCGGCCGCCCCCGCCCCACTTCCTCTGCCCCCTCGCCCAGTCACGCCCGAATTCCTCTGAAGGGACCCTCCCATGGCCGCTGACCGCCGACGTGGACGCCGCGTCGTCACCCTCGCCACCACCCTGGCCGCCGTCGCCCTGACCGCCGGGCTCGCCACCGGTTGCGACGACGTCGACAACTCACTGGACTGCCTGCGGAACGCCGCCACGATCGCCGACAGCCTCAAGGCGATCAACGAAGCCGGCCTGGACGCCGCGAAGGATCCCACCCAGACCGACAAGTCCATCGAGACCATCAACAAGAACCTCGACAAGATCGGCGACAAGACGGACGACGGCAAGGTCAACAAGGCGGTCGACAAGCTCGACAAGGCCGTCGCCGACTACAACAAGTCCATCTTGAACGGCGACACCAACCCGGACTCCAGCAAGATCGACGACGCGGCCCACGAGCTGAAGAACGTCTGCACGTCGTAACGTCGGGAGCGGCGTGCGGCCCACACCGTGCGCTCGGTGCGCACACTCGGATCGATGCGGCGCAGGATGCTGTGAGGGCTGTCGGTGTCGAGCAACCGGTCGAAAGCGGTCAGGTCCTCGGCCGTCAGGGCGGATGCGACGCTGCCGCGCATGCGACGCAGACTGCTGAGTGCGTAACGGCCTGCCGCGTCGGTGTGGGGTGGACCCATGTCGACGGTGATGGTGCGTTCGCCTTCGACGGTGACCCAGTTCGACGACGGCGAACAGCCCGCCCGGTGCGAGCAGGTCGTGGATCTGGCGCAGGGTGCGGTCGGGGTCGGTCATGTGGTGCATGGATGCCGATGCCCAGACCAGCTCCGGCGTGCCGAGGTCGGGCCAAGCCGTCACGTCGAGGTCAGCCCGCACGATACGCACACGGTCGGCCGCTCCGGCCGCGGCTGGCGGCTCGATCACGCTCCTGGCGGCTTCCATATTCGACCGGTCCATCACCCGAGAGTGGATCACGGCCGCGGAGGTCGTCCGGCTCCAAACGGACAGGTTTGGGCTGAGCTTCCCAGGTCAGGCGTAGTGGTAGAACGCAGAGGAGAGAGGCATGTGTGCGGAGCACTGGACGAACTCCCCGGACACCGCGACCGTCCCCGGCCGGCTGCGTTCCCCCGGACCACACAGTCCGGCCGAGGCACGCGAGGCGGTCAGGCACGCACTCGAAGAAGAAGTACGACGGTCCGGCGGGCGCGACAGCACGGGCGATGCCGTCGGCGACGCCCTGCTCGTCGCCTCGGAACTCACCACCACCGCGATGCTGCACGGCGGCGGTGTCACCGAGTTCGAGGTGATGCTGGTCGACCGGGAAGTGCGCCTGTCGGTGAGCGACCACAGCCGGGAACTGCCCACACCGGCACAACACCCCGACGAACCGGGACTCATGAGGATCGGGGGCCATGGCTGGCCGATCGTCTGCCGCCTCGCCCGCGACATCACCATCGCGGAGCTCCGCGCCGGCGGCAAACGCATCACGGCCGTCGTACCGCTCTCACCTCACTAGGTCCTGTCGTACTCCGGTGGTCGGACGCCGCCGGACCGAGTTCACGCCGTGAGGGCCTGGCGGGGTGTGCCTGTCGCGGAAGGTGCGCCCCGTACGACGGGGCGCACCGGGTACGTCGTCTTCGCCGGATCCACCACCGGGTCGCCCAGCTCGATCCGGCCCGCCGCGTGCAACGCGTCGCACTCGTCCGTGGGCAGGGCCACGTGACAACCACCGCGCCCGGAGTCGGAACTGAGGGGCTGCCAGTACCCGTAGCGGCGCCGCCCGTTGGCATGCACGGTGAGGCAGACGGGAACGCGCTGGACGGTGATCAGACGCATGACCTCGGCACCGCCGGGGCCGAGCGGAGCGGGCGTGCGCGGGAGGGATCGGAGCATCGTCAGCGGGCTCCGATCAGGGCTCGCGGCACGGCGCGGCGTCGGAGGGCGGGCGTCATGTGCGGGCGGCCTTTCGACAGACGGGTTCGATCGCGTACCGCCGGGAGCGGTGACGTTCTCGCTGCTCGGCATTGTTGCGGAGGGCACTGACAATGCGGTCGGGGCTGCTCCGGGGCACTCCCCCGGTCCCGGTCCCGGTCCCGGTGCGGGTCCCGGTCCCGGTCCGGCTCCCGATCACCGCTGGTGCGGCAGTGTCCGTGCGCGAGGGGCAACGGGGGCGCGCGGGGAAGCAGAGGCATGCGGAGCGAGCAGGGCACGGCCGTCGCGAGCGTCCTGTTCGCCCTGGACGAAGGGGTCGTCGGCGGGCTCGTAGGGTCCCGCGTGGTCGGCGAGCGTCTCGGTGACCCGCTCCCACTCCTCGGTCTCCGCCCGTGCGACGACCGCGCCCCGGCCGGTGAGCCCACCACTGCGAGCCGCCTTAAGGGCGATGGCCAGCGCGGACCTTGCCTCGTGGTGCCCCATTCCCGTGGCCGAGCGGCGTACCCGCGCCCACGCGGCACGTTCTTCGTCGGAGGGCTCCGACACCTCGTCGCCCGTGTCGTCGACGGGACCGGACGTTCGGTGCTGCTCCAGGCTCACTGCTCCACCTCGATCAGGTGCGGGGGCTCATGTGTCCTTCGTCAGTCCCGTGTGCCCCGGTCGCGCGAACCGACACCTGCCGGCGGCGAAGAAGCGCTCACCAGGGCAGGAAGGCGTGCACGTCCTTGCCGTCGGGCCGCACCACGACGCTCACCTGCCGGCAGAGCGCGTGGAGGAGGTGCCAGCCGATTCCGCCGGCGCCGTGGGCCGGATCGACGCGGCGGGGCGCGGGCGGCGTCGTGCTGCTGTCGCGGAGCGTGACATGCACTCCGTCGAAGGTGGGGCGGATCCGGAGTTCGAAGGGCCCGGGAGCGTACTGGACCGTGTTGGCGGCCAGCTCCGTCACCACCAGCAGGATGTCGTCCCAGTGCTCGGCCGCTCCGGGCGGTGACGTCCGAGCGAGTTCGCACAGATAGTCGTCCGCCATGAGGCGTGCGTCGGTCACGTTGCGCAGCTGTCCGGGAAAGGTGCTGGTGAGGCCCTGGGGCTCGTCGCCCGGCACTTTCTCGTCCCCGTACGGGTCGCTTTCCATCGCGCCTCCCCGGTCTCGTCGGCGGGATGTCCTGCTCGTCGTCGCACCACGCGTCGTCACACGGGGCGCCCTCGGACAGGATGTCCTCGCACCGCGCGGGCGTCACCCACCGTTCGCGACCCCGTTCCTACGATCCGGTGTCCCGGGACCTGCGGGCGACCGCACGCCGCCTCAGCGCGCGGCGTTCGGTCTCGCTCGTACCGCCCCAGACGCCGATGGTCTGCCCGGTGTCGAGCGCCCAGCTCAGGCACTCCTCACGGACGGGGCAGTGCCGGCAGACGGCCTTCGCCTCCTCGATCTGCGGCAGGGCGGGGCCTGTGCTGCCGATGGGGAAGAACAGATCGGGGTCGACGCTCCGGCAGGCCGCGAACTCGCGCCAGTCGTTCATGGGGGCCTCCTGTGATCGCGATGGTCTTGCGCGATCTGTTGTTCGTGGGACTTCGGTCCTCCTTCGGGTCACCCTTGATCGCACCTGCGAAACAGACGGTTTCGCGCGGACAGCGCGGTTTGAACGAGGAACGACGCGGACAGGCGTGTACGGGCACGGCGCCCCCACATGCCCGTCCGGCGCGGCGGGGACGCCCGAGTGGCAAAATGGGACCGCGGATGAGCGTCGGCGGCGCTTCGACGAACAAGCAGGTGGCACATGTCGCAAGAGCCCGGCGAGGTCTGGGAGCAGTTCGCCGTCGCCCTGGCGGAAATGGCGCGGGATCTGCTGGCCCAGGACTCGGTCCAGGACACACTGGACCGCATCGTGGAGCATGCGACGGTTCTGATCAACGGTTGCGACGACGCGGGCATCCTCACCGTGCGGCGGGGCGAGGTGCGTCCTCTGGCGGCGACGAGCGACGTGGTGCGACGTGCGGACCGGATCCAGCAGGACCTGCGGGAAGGCCCGTGCTTCGATGCCGTGACCGACCGTCAGCAGATCTACACCATCGAGGACTTGAGCCGACCGCATGAGCGCTGGTCCCACTTCGCTCCCGAGCTGAGGAAGCTGGGCATGGGGAGCGTGATGGGCTTCCTCCTCTTCACCGAGGACGACGAGCTCGGGGCCCTCAACCTGTACTCCCGCCGGCCGCGCACCTTCGACGAGGCCGCTCAGCGGGCCGGCTGGATCCTCGCCTCGCACGCGGCCGTGGCCTTCTCCGCGGCCCGTACGCATCAGCAGCTCGGTGACGCCCTGGAGACCCGTCACGAGATCGGCGAGGCCATGGGCATCCTCATGGAGCGCTACGGGCTGACCGAGGACTCGGCATTCAAGCTGCTCAAGAAGGCGTCCCAGGACCACAACATCAAGCTGCGCGAGATCGCCCGCCGTGTCTGCGAAACCGGCGAAAAGCCCGGCTGACCGCTCGGGGCGGGACGTGCGGCGATCCAGGACGAGCGACCCTGCGGAAACCGTCGAAACAGTCGCCGACCTGCTGTGACTTCGGCCACCCCCTCTTGCCCCGGCAAAGAAGGCATACCTAAGTTTCGTCTCATGGCCCCACATAGCCCCTCGCCTTCCGACGGCACCCCGGCGCTGGTCGACTTCTCCGTCGACCTCACCGCGCAGGAGGTGCAACGACAGGCCCAGGTCCTGGCCGCCCTCGGCCCCGACTGGGACCCGATGGAGGTCATGCGCGGCGAGGAGGCCGCGTACGACCTGCTGTACTCCGGTCTCGACGAGGAGCAGCAACGCCTGTACGACGATCTGGTCGCGGCCGGTGTGCTTCCCCCGCGCGGAGGCGGCCATGCTGCCGCTTGACCCGCAGGCGGACCGCGGGCGCCGCGCCTGGGTGAGCTGTCCGAACTGCAACGACAGTCGCGGGTGCGCATCGTGCGAGCAACGGCGCACCTGCTCCGACCACTGGCGCTATCTGCTCTCCAACACCGGCAGCCTGCTCCACCTTCAGTGCCCGTCCTGCACGCACGTGTGGGTCCACGAGAGCGGTTTCGGTGCCACCCGCTCCCTGTGGAACCGCATCACGAGCAGCCGTCCGGATCCTCGCTGATCGCTCCGGCTCAGAGCGCGTGCGGGTCGGCAGGTGCCCGCGGTTCGTCGGGGATGTAGCAGGCGATGAGTGCGGCCGTGTCGTCGTTGAGACGGTTGTCGCTGTAGGCGAGCAGATCGTGGTGGAGCCGGTCGAGCAGTTCCCGGGGCGGGAGGACGCCCCAGGAGCGGATGCGCTGGACGAGCGGGTAGAACGCGCCGTCCCCGTCGCGTGTCTCGGTGACGCCGTCGGTGTACAGCAGGAGCTGATCGCCCGGCCGAAAGGGATGTTCCTCGGCGCGGTACGGCTCTCCGACGAGCACGCCGAGGTTGAGGGGCGGTGAGAACCGGTCCGTCTCCAGTTCGGTGACTTCTGCGGCGCTGATGAGCAGAGGGGGCGGGTGGCCGCAGTTGACGATCCGCACGACACGGTCGGGGGTCACGATTTCCGCGAAGACCGCGGTGACGAAGCGCTCGGCCATGTCGCTGCCGGCGTAATCGGCGGCCCGGCGGCTCATGCTGGTGTCCACCCGGCCCGCCAGGGCGGCGAGGTCGGGTTCGTCGTGGGCGGCTTCCCGGAAGGCGCCGAGCAGGGCGGCGGCGGTCTCCACGGCGAACAGCCCCTTGCCTCGGACGTCACCGATCACGAGGCGCAGGCCGTGCGTCGTGGGCACCGCCTCGTAGAGATCGCCTCCGACTCGTGCCTCCGCGTCGGCGGAGAGGTAGAAGCTCTCCACCAGGACGTCACCGACGCGGTGCGGAACGGGCCTGAGCAGGACGCGCTGGGCGATCTCGGCCACAAAGCGCACGGTGGCCAGCGTGCGCTCCCGTCGCATCCGGCTGACGGCCAGGATGGTTCCCAGGGTGCCGATGAGAGCGGTGCAGAAGTAGGCGGCCACGTAGTGGCGGTCCCACAGGTAGCCGACGGAACGTCCCGCACAGCACGGGGTACCGGCCAGAATCCCTTCGAACGCAACGGCGAAGACGGTGACGCAGACGACCATCACGGGGCCGTGGGCGAAGGCGGCCACCAACGGGAGAGCGATCAGCAGGAAGCTCACCGGCCACTCCACGGGCGTGATCGGCTCGATCAGCAGGACGGCCGCGACGTAGAAGAGGGGCAGCCAGCGCATCCACAGGGGCGGTGCCGGCAACGAGCGGCCCGTGCTGTTCGGGTGCGGCGTGGCGCGCTCCGCCTGCGCGCCGCGGCCCCGCCACCTCACGGTGTCCCGCGGCGCTGTGCGAGGGGCGGGAGCTCGGACGCCACCGAGGCGAGGGGGTGCACCGAGAGCGGGCCCGCAAGCAGGCGACACGACTGACGGCTCGTTTGATGCAGCCTGTTCACACGGAACTCCTGGCACACGGATTCGGCAAGACGCCCAGCCTGCTGGGACTCGGCACGGCGTACCGGTCATTGCTCCACTCAACGGCATGTCAGGCACCGGACCGTGCCGACGACACACCCGTGACCGCCGCTGCCTCGCGGGGACGTGCTTCAGAGTGCCTGGAGCTGGGTGAGCAGGCTCAGGGTGTCGGTGTTGACCCAGTACTCCGCGAACTTGCCGTCCCGCATGCGGAGTGTGTCGGTGCCGGTGAAGGTGACCACGGTCCCCGGCCGGGCCTTGGCGCCTGGGAAGCCGCCGGCGTAGGTGCCGGTGGCCGTCCAGCGCACCGATGCGTAGCGGCCGTCGACCAGTGGGGGGACCTCGATGGTGAAGCGCAGGTCCGGGAATGCCGCGCGGGTCTGGCCGATCCAGGCCACCAAGCCGTCGACGCCCCGGATGGAGCTGCCGTCACCGCCGTCGAGGAGGGCGGCGTGGACCCGGAAGCCGGGCGAGATGATGCCCGGGGCCTGGGCGAAATCGCCGTTCCAGAGCCGCAGCCACGCGTCGAGCATCGCCTTCGGCCTGTGCTCGGCTCCCCGGCGGTCGTGGGCCGTGGCCGTCCGCTCGGCCGCGGTTGCCGGTGAGGTGTCCGCGGCGGCCGTCGTGGCGGTGAAGGCGAGGGCGGCGATCGCCGCGGGGACGAGCAGCCGTGCCCGGTGGCGCCTCGGGGCGGCGGTGTGGGTGGTGGGGGTGGCGGTCATGGCGGTTCCTCGCGTCTCGGGTGGGGGCGGGATTGCAGGGGAAGGTGTGCGCTCGACGGCAAGGTGCGCGATCGGCGGCTGCGCAAGGACCTGCTACGGCTTCAGCACGATCTTCCCGGCGACGGTGCCGGACTCGGCCAGTCGCAGGGCGTCGGCGACGCGGGTGAGGGGCAGTTGGGCGGCGATCTGGGCGGTGACGTCACCGCGCTGGAGAGCTCCGAAGACCTCGGTGAGGTCGGCGCGCAGCCGGGTCCGGAACCGGTCCTTGGCCAGGGCCCGCCCGGCCCAGACGTTGAAGAAGTAGGCGCGGCGGCGGTTGGGCAGCGCGTTCCACAGCCACACCCGGCCGAGCAGCTTGAGCACGGGCCACTGCTTGGAGCCCTCGTCGTCCCGGGTGGAGGCGCTGCCGTACGAGACGAGCGTGCCGCCGGGCGCGAGGAGGTGCCAGGAGTCGACCGCGCTGCGGCCGCCGACGTGGTCGAAGACGGCGTCCACCCCGCCGGGGGCGAGCTCGCGGACCCGTGCGGCCACGTCATCGGTGCGGTAGTCGACGGGGATGACGCCCCGCTCCCGCAGCGCGTCGTGGTGACGCGCCGACGCCGTGCCGATCACCTTCACGCCCGCGGCCCGGGCGAGCTGGACCAGGACCGAGCCGACGCCGCCGTTGGCACCATGGACCAGGATGGTCTGCCCCGCGCGGACGCGTGCCTTGCGGTGCAGCATCTGCCAGGCGGTGATGCCGTTGACCACCACGGTCTCCGCCTCCGCCGCGCCGATCCCCTCGGGCACCGGCACCACATCCGCCGCGTCGACGAGCACGTGGCTCGCCCAGCCGCCGACCTTGACCAGCGCGGCCACCCGGGTGCCGACCAGACCGGGCTCGACGGCCTCGCCCGTCGTGAGGACGGTGCCGACCAGGTCGTAGCCGGGCACGAACGGGAACGCCGGCTGGTCGTAGTACCGGCCGCGGCGCATCTGCTGCTCCGCGAAGGAGACCCCGGTCGCCTCCATCCGGATCACGACCTGGCCGGGGCCCGCGGCGGGCACCGCTCCGTGCCGGATCTCCAGCCCTTCCGGCTCCACCTTGCCCGGCAGTACGACCTCGACGAGTCCTTCGGCGTTCATGACGACCTCCACTGTGCTCCGCGTTGGTTACTCACTTCTGCGTTCGTTAGAAGTTATAACGCAACACGAAGAGGAGAGTCAATAAGTTTTGTGAGACCTTCTAACTCGCGACGCGCGCCCGCCGACGCCCCGCTCCTCGTACTCAGTGCAGCGTGGCCTCCTCCGGAACGACCACCTGGTCGACCATGCGCCGGATCCGTTCCGTGGGGAGGGCCACCGCCATGGCCCAGTAGTAGATGGCGAGGCTGAGGACCGTGACCGCAGCCATGTCCCACCACAAGGGGAACCACGGGTGCTTGAGGGGGCCGAAGTCGCTGGCGTAGACGATGAGGCCCATCCCGATCAGATAGGCGGGGAGCCACTGGGCGGCGCGCAGATCGAGTTGGGGCGTGATCGGGTTCATCTTGAACACACGGTTGGCGATGAGGATGACGTAGCCGATCAGGATCGCGATGCCCAGTTTCCAGTCCGTGGTCCAACCCGACCACAGGATGAGGAAGTTGGCGACGACGAAGGCCAACGGGGACATCCAGCCGCCGCCGGGCAGCCGGTACGGGCGGTCGACGTTCGGAAGGCGGCTGCGGAAGGCCCCGAAGGACAGGGGCGCGCCGGCATACATCAGCACGCTGGCGCTGGTGATCAGCCCCACCAGCGAGCGCCAGCTCGGGAACGGCAGGAAGCACACACAGCCGACGACGAAGGCGGCGATGAGCCCGACCCAGGGCACCCCGTTCCGGTTGGTCGCCTCGAAGGACGACGGCACATAGCCGTTGCGACTGAGTCCGTAGGAGACCCGCGAGGAGCCGGTGATGTAGATCAGGCCGGTGCCGGCGGGCGAGACCACCGCGTCGAGGTAGAGGAGCGTGGCCAGCCAGCCCAGACTGATGAGCGTGGCGACCTGCGCGAACGGACCGGTCAGGGTGTTGAAGGCGGCGGTGGCCCAGGTGCCCTGGATCTGGGAGGCGGGAAGCGCGGCGAGGAACGCGACCTGAAGCAGGATGTAGATGATCGCGCCGATCGCGATGGAGCCGATCACCGCACGCGGGATGTCGCGTTTCGGGTTGGCGCTCTCACCGGCGAGCTGGTCGGCCTGTTCGAATCCGAGCAGCGCGAAGATGATGCCGCTGGAGGAGACCGCGGACAGGATGCCCTTCGCGCCGTAGGGGTTGAACCCGTCTGCGGCGGTGAAGTTGCCGACGTGGAACTGGGCGATGGCGAACACGAAGATCGTCAGCAGCGGGATGCCGACCTTCCACCAGGTCGCCGCGCTGTTGGTGCGGGCCAGCAGGCGGATGCTGAGGAAGTTGACGGCGGTGATCACCGCCATCAGCCCGACCGCGACCGCGATCCCGGAAGCGGTCAGGATGTGCTGGCCCCCCTGGGTCTTCAGCCAGCCGTTCGCCCATGAGTAGTGCTGGCCGTACGTGATCATGGCCAGCACCTCGATCGGTGCCACCGTGACCGCCTGGAGCCAGGAGAACCAGCCGAACGACGCTCCCGCCGCGCCGCCGAACGCGTAGTGCGGGAAGCGGGCCGTACCGCCGGACACCGGGTACATGCCGCCCAGTTCGGCATGGACCAACGCCAGGACGAGGATCGCGACACCGCCGATCCCCCAGGAGATGATCGCGGCCGGGCCCGCCGCCGCCAGGGCACCCTGCGCGCCGAACAGCCAGCCGGACCCGATGATCGACCCCTCCGAGGCCCAGATCAGCCCGATGAATCCGACCTCTCGCCTCAGGCCGGGAGGCCCGGCATGCGTGGCGGGTGCCGCTTCGGTAGTGCCCATGACTCTCACCCCTGCACCAAAGGGGATATACATCGCAATATCGCGATATCGGTACTTTAGCTTCCGAATGACGTGAGCACGAGCGTCAAGACGGGCCCGTTCCGCATCGACAACCATTGACATGCACGCAACACACTTCCAACACTGAACCCCAAAGGTCCACACCTTCTCCGGCAGTTGAGAATGGAAGGGGTTCACCCATGCGACGTGTTGCGCGTCTTCGCTGGGGCCTGTCCGTCCTGTTAGCCCTCGGCACGTGCACTCTGGGGCTGTTGCCCGTCGAAACGGCGACGGCACAACCGGCCGGTCCCCGCCCCCTCTCCCCCGGCCTGGTCACCGCCATGCAGCGGGACCTCGGCATCACCGCGTCGCAGGCCCGCACCAGGGGTGAGCGTGAAGCCGCCGCCGCGAAGCTCGCGCCGCGGGCCGAGCAAGCGGCGGGACGGACGTTCGGCGGTTCCTGGTACGACCCGACGCGCGGCACCCTCGTCGTCGGAGTCACCGACACGAACACCACGGCGGCCGACGCCGTACGAGCCACCGGCGCCACGGTCGTACGGGTCACACACAGCGCCCGGACGCTGGACGCGGCCAAGGCCGCCCTCGACGACATCGCCACGTCGGACGGCGCCCCCACAGCCGTCCGCAGTTGGCATGTCGACCCCCGCACCAGCAGCCTGGTGGCCGAGGTCCGACAGGGCGCGGAGCACAGCGCCGCAGTGACGGCGTTCCTGGCACCCGCACGCGAGGCAGGTCTGCTCACGGTCCACACCTCCGCCACCGCAAAGGCGCCGCGCACGTTCTCCGCGGGCACCGTCGGCGGCGACCCGTACTACATCAACGGCAACACCCGCTGCTCCATAGGCTTCTCCGTGGTGGGCGGCTTCGTGAGCGCCGGGCACTGCGGCTCGGCCGGCAGTTCCGTGGCCGGCTGGGACGGCTCGGCGATGGGCACCTTCGCCGGATCGTCGTTCCCGGGCAACGACTACTCGTACATCCGGATCGGCAACGGCTGGTGGACCGTACCGGTGGTGCTCGGCTGGGGCACCGTCAGCGACGTACTCGTCCGCGGCTCGGCCGTGGCCCCCGTCGGCTCGTCCATCTGCCGCTCCGGCTCCACCACCCACTGGCACTGCGGCACCGTGCTGACCCAGAACGAGACCGTCAACTACAGCCAGGGATCCGTCTACGGCCTCACCGGCACCAGCGTCTGCGCCGAACCCGGCGACTCCGGCGGCTCGTTCATCACCGGCGACCAGGCCCAGGGCGTGACCTCGGGCGGCTGGGGCAACTGCACGAGCGGCGGCCAGACCTGGTTCCAGCCCGTGAACGAGATCCTCAGTACGTACGGACTCACCCTCGTCACCGCCTGACTTCCACGGGCCGCGGGCCGAGCGATCCCCGCTCGGGCCGCGGTCGGGTAGAACTCCCGCGGTCACCGGCAGGTCACTGCTGACGGAGATCCTTCACCCGGCGGAGCTTGCCCAGCGAGCGTTCCAGGGTCTCCGGGTCGACGATCGCCACCTCGACGGTGACACCCACGCCGTCCTTGACGCCCTGGACGATCGTCTTCGCGGCCGCCTCCCGCTGCTCGGTCCCGGTCCCGGGGCGCGCCTCGACGCGGACGGTCATGTGGTCCATCCGGCCGCGCCGGGTCAGCTGCACCTGGAAGTGCGGGGCGACACCGGGTGTGCGCAGCACGATCTCCTCGATCTGACTGGGGAAGACGTTCACACCACGCAGGATGATCATGTCGTCGGAGCGGCCGGTGATCTTCTCGATGCGGCGGAAGGCGGGCCGTGCGGTGCCGGGCAGCAGCCGGGACAGGTCGCGGGTCCGGTAGCGGATGATCGGCAGGGCCTCCTTGGTGAGGGAGGTGAAGACCACCTCGCCCTCCTCGCCCTCGGCCAGCACGGCGCCGGTGAACGGATCGACCACCTCGGGGTAGAAGTGGTCCTCCCACACATGCAGCCCGTCCTTGGTCTCGACGCACTCCTGCGCGACCCCCGGGCCGATCACCTCGGACAGGCCGTAGATGTCGACCGCGTGGATGTCCATGCGCTCCTCGATCTCACGGCGCATCGCCTCCGTCCACGGCTCGGCCCCGAAGATGCCCACCTGGAGGGAGGTCGTGCGCGGGTCGACGCCCTGCCTCTCGAACTCGTCGAGCAGGGTGAGCATGTAGGACGGGGTGACCATGATGATCTCGGGCTCGAAGTCCTGGATGATCTGCACCTGGCGGGCCGTCATGCCGCCGGAGGCGGGGATCACCGTGCAGCCGGCGCGCTCGGCGCCGTAGTGCGCGCCCAGACCGCCGGTGAACAGGCCGTACCCGTAGGAGATGTGCACCTTGTGGCCGCGACGGCCGCCGGCCGCGCGGATGGAACGGGCGATCACGTCGGCCCACATGGAGAGGTCGTTCTCGGTGTATCCGACAACCGTGGGGCGGCCCGTGGTGCCGCTGGAGGCGTGGATGCGCCGCACGTCCGCCATCGGGACGGCGAACATGCCGAAGGGGTAGGTCTCCCGCAGATCCGCCTTGGTGGTGAAGGGGAACCGGGACAGGTCCTCCAGGGAGCGGCAGTCGTCGGGCTTGATCCCGGCCTCGTCGAACTTCCTGCGGTACAGCTCCACGTTGTCGTACGCGTGCCGCAACGTCGCCCGCAGCCGGTCGAGTTGGAGCTCCCTCAGCTGCTCGCGGGTGAGGCGCTCGCCCTCGTCCAGCAGATCCTGCGGAAGCGGCTCTCCCAGGCGGGCCGGGCGGGGTCCGGTGGCCGCGCCGGCCGTCGCTGCGGTGTTCATCGCGACTCCTTCGTCGTCGTGCCTCTGATACTGCGGCTGCGTCCGCGGAACTCCGCGATCACCTCGTCGCCGCGCAGCACGCTCACGTCGTAGATGCCGCTGCGGCCGAACCGGGCGCGCTCCCGTGCCGTGGCCACCAGGACGTCACCCTCGTACGTCGGGGCGACGAAGTCGATGTCGGCCCCGGCCGCGACGGTCACGGGTCCGTGGCTGTTGCAGGCGCAGGCGAAGGCGGTGTCGGCGAGCAGGAACACATAGCCGCCGTGGGCGATCCCGTGTCCGTTCACCATCGTCGGCGTCAGGGTCATCCGGAGCACGGCGGTCCCTTCGCCCTGCTCGAGAAGCTCGATGCCCAGCGCCCGGGACGCCTCGTCCGCGGCGAACATCGCCTCGGCGGGCGTCGCCCCGGCCGATGTCGCTCCTGTGGCCTGCGTCACCTTTTTCACCACCTTGTGTCCCGACCGAACATTCGGTTAGCGTGCGGCACGGCCTAGTAATCCAGCATCACCACTGCCTGTCAAGAGGTGGAACGCATGCCCCAGAACCTCCCCGAGCGTCCGGACTTCTTCGCCCGTCACCGCGCCCTGCTGGAGCAGGCGGTCACCGCCACCGCGAGCCGCGGCCACTGGACCCCGTATCCGGAGTCGCCCAGCAGGTCGGTGTACGGGGAGGACGCGGCGAAGACCGGGGAAGCGGCCTTCCATGACCGGCTGGGCGGTCACTTCGAGCTGCCCGGCCACCCGGCGAGCGGCACGACGTCCGCCACGGAGACCTCCCCTTACGGCTTCCCGCTCGGCGTCACCTACCCCCGCCTCACGCCGGAAGAGGCCGTGGCCGCCGCGAAGGCCGCCACCGGCTCCTGGCGTGCCGCGGGCCCCGACACCCGGGCCGGTGTGGCGGCGGAGATCCTGGCCCGGCTGAACGCCGCGAGTTTCGAGATCGCGCACGCCGTGCAGCACACCACCGGCCAGGCCTTCGTGATGGCGTTCCAGGCGGGCGGACCGCACGCTCAGGACCGCGGTCTGGAGGCGGTGGCGTACGCCTGGGCGGAGCAGAAACGCCATCCGGAGGCGGCCCGCTGGAGCAAGCCGCAGCGCAAGGGCGGTCCACTGCTGATGGAGAAGAAGTTCACGCCGGTCGGACGCGGGGTGGCGCTGCTGATCGCCTGCAACACCTTCCCGACCTGGAACGGCTACCCCGGTCTGTTCGCCAGTCTGGTCACCGGCAACCCGGTCGTCGTCAAGCCGCACCCGGGCGCCGTCCTGCCCCTGGCGATCACCGTGCGCATCGCGCGCGAGGTGCTGACCGAGGCCGGCTTCGACCCGAACCTGGTGATCCTCGCGGCGGAGAGCGCCGAGGAACGCACGGCTTCGGCGTACGCCCTCCACCCGGACGTACGGATCATCGACTTCACCGGCTCCACCGCCTTCGGCGACTGGCTGGAGACACACGCCCGCCAGGCCGCCGTGTACACGGAGAAGGCGGGCCTGAACACGGTCGTCCTGGATTCGACGGACGACTACCGCGGGCTGCTGGGCAACCTGGCCTTCTCGCTGTCCCTCTACAGCGGGCAGATGTGCACCACCCCGCAGAACCTCCTCGTCCCCCGCGAGGGCTTCGCCACCGACCAGGGCGTGAAGACCGCCGACGAGTTCGCCGCCGACCTGGGCACGGCGCTCGACAAGCTGCTCGGCGACCCCGCCCGCGCGGCCGGCACGCTCGGGGCGATCGTCAACGACGGGGTGCGGGAGCGGCTGGAGGAGGCGGCCGGGCTCGGTCGTACGGTGCGGGCGTCCGCGCCGGTCGAGCACCCCGAGCACCCGGACGCGGTCGTCCGTACGCCGCTGGTGGCCCGGCTGGACGCGGACGCCGACCGGGAGACCTACACGCGCGAGTGGTTCGGGCCGGTCTCCTTCGTGATCGGCACCGACTCCACCGAGCACAGCCTGCGGATCTTCCGGGAGACCGTGCGCGCGCACGGCGCGCTGACCGCCGCCGTCCACTCCACCGACGAGGACGTGCTCGCCGCCGCGGAACTGGCGGCCCTCGACGCGGGAGTGCACCTGTCGGAGAACCTCACCGGCGGCGTCTTCGTCAACCAGTCCGCCGCCTTCAGTGACTTCCACGGCAGCGCCGCCAACCCGGCGGCCAGCGCCACCCTGTCCGACCCCGCCTTCGTCACGGGCCGCTTCGCCACGCTCCAGTCGCGTCGGCCCGCCACCGCCGAGGAACACACCGAGGAGTCCGCAGATGCCTGACGAGGTCTTTCTGATCGACGGCGCCCGCACCCCGCAGGGCCGGTACGGAGGCGCGCTGGCCTCCGTACGGCCGGACGACCTGGCGGCCCTGGTCGTCGGCGAGGCGGTGCGGCGCAGCAGGGTACCGGGCGAGACCGTGGACGAGGTCATCCTCGGCGCGGCCAACCAGGCCGGTGAGGACAACCGGGACGTGGCCCGCATGGCCGTGCTGCTCGCCGGCCTCCCGCACACCGTGCCCGGTTACACCGTCAACCGGCTGTGCGCGTCCGGGCTGACGGCGGTCGCGAACGCGGCCCAGGCGATCCGGTCCGGGGAGGCCGACCTCGTCGTCGCCGGCGGCGTGGAATCGATGACCCGCGCGCCCTGGGTGATGGCCAAGCCCGGCACCCCGTGGGCCAAGCCGGGCGAGGTGCACGACACCTCGCTGGGCTGGCGCTTCACCAACCCGCGTTTCACGGCCTCCGACCGGGCCGTGCCCGCCGGCGCGGGTCCCGAGACGGCCAAGGTGACCCTGTCGATGGGGGAGACCGCCGAAGAGGTCGCCGCGCTCGACGGCATCACCCGCGCCGACTCCGACGCCTTCGCGCTGCGCAGCCACCAACGGGCGGTGGCCGCGCAGGAGGCCGGGCGCTTCGACCGCGAGATCGTGCCGGTGCGGGTGAAGGACGGCGAGATCACCCGCGACGAGGGCCCGCGCCCCGGCACGACCCTGGAGAAGCTCGGCACCCTGCGGACCATCTTCCGGCCGGAGGGCATCGTCACCGCCGGTTCCTCCTCGCCGCTGTCCGACGGCGCCGCCGCGCTGGTGGTGGCGAGCGCGGCGGCCGTCGAGCGGTACGGGCTCACCCCGCGCGCCCGGATCGTCACCGCCGCCTCGGCCGGCGTACAGCCCAACCTGATGGGGCTCGGCCCCGTACCCGCCACCGAGAAGGCCCTCGCCCGGGCGGGCCTGGAGAGCGGCGACCTGGACGCGGTCGAGCTGAACGAGGCCTTCGCCGCGCAGGCACTCGCGGTGATACGGCGGTTGAAGCTCGACGAGGAGAAGGTCAACGCCGACGGCGGTGCCATCGCGCTCGGCCATCCCCTCGGCTGCTCCGGCGCCCGCATCCTGCTCACGCTGATCGGCCGGCTGGAGCGCGAGGACGCCCGCCGGGGCCTGGCCACCCTGTGCGTGGGTGTCGGCCAGGGCGTCGCGATGCTCGTGGAGCGCGTATGAGCGCCGCGGACGGGTCCCCGCCGGTCGAGGCGCGCGCATGAGCGGCGGGTACGAGACGCTGCTGGTCGAGGAGCGCGACGACCGGGTGGTTGTCACCCTGCACCGCCCCGAGGCCCGCAACGCCATCAGCGGGCTGATGATCCGCGAACTGCACGCCGTGTGCGACCTGCTGGAACGTGACCCGAGGTTCCTGCTGCTGACCGGGCACGGCGGCGTCTTCGCGGGCGGCGCCGACATCGCGGAGCTGCTGCGACGCGGCCGCGACGAAGCCCTGCAGGGCATCAACAGCCGCCTGTTCGAGCGGGTGCGCAGACTGCCCATGCCGACCCTGGCCGCAGTCGACGGCTGGGCGCTCGGCGGCGGCGCCGAACTCTCGTACGCCTGCGATCTGCGCATCGCGGGACCGGACGCGGTGTTCGGCAACCCCGAGCCGGGGCTCGGCATCCTCGCCGCGGCCGGGGCCTGCTGGCGGCTGCCCGAGCTGGTCGGTGAGTCGGTGGCCAAGCAGGTACTGCTCGCCGGACGGAACCTGGACGCGCGGGCGGCGCTGGCGGCCGGGCTGGTCATCGATGTCGTACCGGCCGACCGGCTCCTCGACGAGGCGCACGCGCTGCTGGACCGGATGGCCCGCTCCTCGGCCGCGGCCCTGCGCCTGACCAAGCTCGTGGTCGACTCCCCGGGCGCCCATCCGGTCGCCGACGACCTGGCTCAGGCCGTGCTGTTCGAGGGACAGGACAAGCGGGAGCGGATGACCCGCTTCCTGGAGAAGAGGAGCAGGGCATGAACACCCCCACGGCAGACACCGTGTCCGCACCCTCCGTCGTGGGCGTGATCGGCGGCGGCCGGATGGGCGCCGGCATCGCCCAGTCGTTCGCGGCCGCGGGTTCGTCCGTGACCGTCGTGGAGAGCGGCGAGCAGGCCGCGGCCGCCGCACTGGACCGGGTCGCCACCGGGCTGACGCGCGCCGCCGAGCGCGGCAGGCTCGACGCGCCCGCCGAGGACGTGCTCGGCCGGGTCTGCGTCGTCGGCTCGGTCGACAAGCTGCCCCGGACGTCCGATCTCGTCGTCGAGGCCCTCCCCGAGGACGCCTCGCTCAAGGCCCGGCTGCTCGCCGCCGCCGAGCGGGCCCTGAGTCCGGCGACCGTCCTGGCCAGCAACACCAGTTCCCTGTCGGTCACCGACCTCGCGTCGGCTCTCTCCCGCCCCGGGCGCTTCCTCGGCATGCACTTCTTCAATCCGGTGCCGGCCTCCGAGCTGATCGAGATCGTCGTCGCCCCGGAGACCGAGGACGCGACCGTACGGCTGGCGCTCGCCTGGACGCACGCCCTCGGCAAGAAGGACGTCGTCGTCAAGGACTCCCCCGGGTTCGCCAGCAGCCGACTCGGCGTGGCGCTGGGACTGGAGGCGATCCGCATGGTCGAGGAGGGGGTCGCCGGGCCGGCGGCCATCGACGACGCCATGAGCCTCGGCTACAAGCACCCCATGGGCCCGCTGCGCCTGACCGACCTGGTCGGACTGGACGTACGCCTCGCCATCGCCGAGCACCTGCACGCCACGCTCGGGGAGCGCTTCGCGCCGCCGCGGCTGCTGCGTGACAAGGTCGCGCGCGGCGAACTGGGGCGCAAGACGGGGCAGGGTTTCTACGCCTGGCCCTGAGCGGCCCCCCGGCCGGGCAGGACGAAAGTCTTGCCCGGCCGGAAGAAAACCGTCACACTGGAACCGAACGAATGGTCGGTAGGGAAGCTGGTATCGATGACCACGACACACTCCGCCGCCACCGGCGCCGACGGCGTCGGGCCGGCGGCCGAAGAGCGGCTCCAGGAGCACTTCGACGCGACCGTCGCGCGTGACCAGCGGGTCGAGCCGCGCGACTGGATGCCCGACGGCTACCGCAAGACGCTGATCCGGCAGATCGCGCAGCACGCGCACTCGGAGATCATCGGCATGCAGCCGGAGGGCGAGTGGATCACCCGCGCGCCGTCGCTGCGCCGCAAGGCCATCCTGTTCGCGAAGGTCCAGGACGAGGCAGGGCACGGGCTGTATCTGTACTCGGCGGCCGAGACCCTGGGCGCCGACCGCGCCGATCTCACCGAACGGCTCATCGAGGGCCGGCAGAAGTACTCGTCGATCTTCAACTACCCCACCCTGAGCTTCGCCGACGTCGGCGTGATCGGCTGGTTCGTCGACGGCGCGGCGATCTGCAACCAGGTGCCGCTGTGCAGGAGTTCCTACGGTCCGTACGCGCGCGCCATGGTGCGGATCTGCAAGGAGGAGTCGTTCCACCAGCGCCAGGGGTACGAGCTGCTGCTGACCATGATGCGCGGCACCGACGCCCAGCGGGCGATGGTGCAGGACGCGGTGGACCGCTGGTGGTGGCCGTCGCTGATGATGTTCGGCCCGCCCGACGACAACTCCCCCAACTCGGCCCAGTCCATGGCCTGGAAGATCAAGCGCCACAGCAACGACGAACTGCGCCAGCGTTTCGTGGACATGACCGTCCCGCAGGCCGAGAAGCTGGGCGTCGTCCTGCCCGACCCCGAGCTGCGCTGGAACGAGGAGCGCGGACACCACGACTTCGGCACCCCGGACTGGGACGAGCTGATGCGGGTCATCAAGGGCGACGGACCGTGCAACGCCGAGCGGATCTCCCGGCGGCGGACGGCCCACGAGGAGGGCGCCTGGGTCCGTGAGGCGGCCACCGCCCACGCGGCCAAGCAGAGTGAGCGAGCCCGGAAGGAAACGGCGGCATGAGCGACACCGACGGCAAGAAGGACGGCTGGCCGCTGTACGAGGTGTTCGTACGGGGCAAGCGCGGGCTGAACCACGTACACGTCGGCTCGCTGCACGCCGCCGACGACGCGATGGCCCTGACCCACGCCCGCGACCTGTACACGCGTCGCAACGAGGGCGTGAGCATCTGGGTGGTGCGCTCGGAGCACATCGCCGCCTCCACCCGCGACGAGAAGGACCCGTTCTTCGCGCCGAGCGCCGACAAGGTCTACCGCCACCCGACCTTCTACGACATCCCCGACGACGTCCCGCACATCTGAGGAGCAGGGCATGAGTGACGACCACGTCTACCTGACCCTCGCCGAGGGACACGAGGACGACACCCGCTGGGCGTACGGCACCGGCTTCGAGGACCCCCTGCACGGGGTCGACACCACCGTGCCGGACGGGCTGGACACCGCGGAGCTGGCGGCCTCCTGCGTCGAGCTCGCCGACGACGCGCTCGTGTGCGCCCAGCGACTGGCCGAGTGGACCACCCGTGCCCCCGAGCTGGAGGAGGAGGTGGCGCTCGCCAACATCGGCCTCGACCTGCTCGGCCAGGCCCGCCTGCTCTACGCGCGCGCCGGCCAGGTGGACGGCACGGGCCGCGACGAGGACGCGTACGCCTACTTCCGCGACGCCGACGACTTCCGCAACGTACGCCTGGCCGAACTCCCGAACGGGGACTTCGCGTTCTGCGTCGTGCGGCTCCTGGCACTGTCCAGCTGGCGGCTCGCGCACTTCGAGCGGCTCGCCGCGCACCCCGACCCGGTGCTCTCCGCCATCGCCGCGAAGGGCGTCAAGGAACTGGCCTACCACCGCCAGTACGCGGCCGAGTGGGCCGTGCGACTCGGCGACGGCACGGCGGAGTCCCACCGCAGGATGCGTACGGCGCTGGAGCGGGTCGCCCCGTACCTGGGCGAGTTGTTCACGGCCTACGACGTACGCGACGACGTCGTCGCCGTGCTGCGTCAGGTGACCGAGGCGGGCTCACTGCCCATGCCCGTGTACCGGCCGCTGCCCGGCTCCGGACGCACGGGCGAACACACCGAGCATCTGGCGCCGCTGCTGGCCGAGTTGCAGAGCGTGGCCCGCGCTCATCCGGAGGCGACATGGTGACCGTACCGGCCGACGTGCGACGGGCCCGGCACATCGCCGAACAGGTGCCCGACCCCGAGATGCCCATGCTCACCCTCGCCGACCTGGGCGTGCTGCGCGAGGTGTCGCTCGCCCCCGACGGCACGGTCGTCGCGAGCCTCACACCGACCTACTCGGGCTGCCCGGCGATGGCGGAGATGCGTGCCGACGTGGCCGCGCGGCTTACCGCCGCCGGGTACGAGCGCGTCGAGATCCGTACCGTCCTCGACCCGCCGTGGACCAGCGACTGGATCACCCCGGCGGGCCGCCGCAAGCTCACCGAACATGGGATCGCCCCACCCGGCGCCGCACCTCGGCGCCCGGCCGGTCCGGTGCCGCTCGTGCTGACCTCCCCCACGCTCGGCTCCGCTCGCGCGGGGGGACCCCCATCCCGGCGGGCCGCCGTGCCCTGCCCGCGTTGCGGCTCGGCGGACACGGAGGAGACGTCCCGCTTCGCCGCCACGTCCTGCAAGGCACTCTGGCGCTGCCGCGCCTGCCTGGAACCGTTCGAGTACGTCAAGGAGATCTGATGGACGACCTGATGGAGTCGGCCGCCCCCGCCCCGGCGGTACGCCCGCGTACCCGCCGCCGGCCGGCCTTCCACTCCCTGCGGGTCGCCGCCGTGCAACCCCTGTGCGAGGACGCGGCCGCGGTCAGCTTCGACATCCCGGCGGAACTGGCCGAGGAGTTCGCCTTCGCTCCCGGGCAGTCGCTCACTCTGCGGCGCGAGATCGACGGCCGTGACGAGCGCCGCTCGTACTCCATCTGCTCTCCGGCCGGATCGGTGCCGCGCATCGGGGTGCGGGTGGTGCCGGGCGGCCTGTTCTCCGCATGGCTGGTGCGGGAGGTGCGTCCCGGAGACACGGTCGAGGTCATGGCACCGACCGGCGCCTTCACACCCGACCTCACCACCCCCGGCCATCATGTGCTGATCGCGGCGGGCTCCGGCATCACCCCCATGCTGTCCATCGCCGAGTCGGTCCTGGCCGCGGACTCCCGCTCGACGGTCACCCTCTTCTACGGCAACCGGCGCACCGACACCGTGATGTTCGCCGACGAGCTGGCCGACCTGAAGGACCTCTACCCGGCCCGGTTCCAGCTCGCCCACGTCCTCTCCCGCGAGCCCCGCGAGGCCGAGGTGCTCTCCGGCCGGCTGGACGCCGAGCGGCTGTCGGCGCTCGTCGGCTCGCTGGTCGACGTGGCGGGCGCGGACCACTGGTGGCTGTGCGGCCCGCACGGCATGGTCCGCGACGCCCAGCGGGTGCTGGCCGGGCTCGACGTACCGGACGAGCGGGTCCACCAGGAGCTGTTCTACGCCGACGACGAGCCCGTGCGGGAGGTGCACCACCAGGACAAGGCCACCGAGGGCCCGGTCAGCGAGGTCACCATCACGCTCGACGGCCGCTCCACGACCGCCGCCCTGCCTCGCGGTCGGAGCATCCTCGACGGCGCCCAGAAGACCCGCCCCGACCTGCCCTTCGCCTGCAAGGGCGGCGTGTGCGGCACCTGCCGGGCCCTGGTCACCGACGGCAAGGCCGACATGCGCCGCAACTTCGCCCTCGAACCCGCCGAGGTCGACGCGGGGTATGTCCTTACCTGCCAGTCGTTCCCGGTCACGGAGACGCTCGCCGTCGACTACGACAGCTGACGAGGTCGCCCGTCGCCCCCATCGGGAAGGGTTGTGGCAGCTCGGCGTGACATCCATCACGCCGTCTTCCCCCATCAACGTGGTGCGGTAGTACATGGCATCCGGGCGATATAGGCAGACTTGCCACCCGGAAACAGACATACGGATCGAATGTTCTTTTGGCATATGCCAGCCGCGGTGACGTCGCACCTCCCGCCAAGCACATGAGGCCTTCTGACGGATTGTCAGGTCTGGTCGCGCCCCGGTCGGTCGGGTCGGCACACCCGTGCGCCCGATTCAAGGGCGTTCGGGGCCTACGAGGCCGGGTAGTAGTGGCGCTCGTTGCCGCTTACTCACCCGGCTTTTAACAATGGCGGCCCCAAACGGCGTCACCACAGCTCAGGCACAGTCTCCGTGCGGAGCCGGCCCACCGGTGGCGCCCCCGCGACGACCGAGCGAGGCCGCATGAGCAAGCACCGCAGGAAGACGCGCCACCGGCAGATCACCATCGCTGCCGTCGTGCTCAGCGCGCTGGCAGTACCGACCGCCGCCATGGCGTGCATGAACGACCAGAGCGCCGCGGGCGCCAAGTCCTCCAGTCAGTGGCAGGGCTGGAAGAACTGGCAGCACTGGCAGAACGCGTCCCTACAGGAGCGGTGGAAGGGCCGCCACTGGACCCCGCGGCCCCAGGAGCCGACCTCGCAGGCCACCACCGCGCCCGCCGCACCTGAAGCGCCGGCCACGACGGAGCCCGCCGCACCCGAGGCGCCCGCCTCCACGACTCCCGCCACACCGGAGGCGCCCGCTTCGACGGCACCCTCCGCACCCAAGGCCACCGCTTCGACGGCACCCGCCGCACCCAAGGCACCCGCTTCGACGGCACCCGCCACACCGAAGGCCACCGCCAGCGCGTCCCCGAGCACCGCGGGCACCACGGCCCCGGCATCCGCCGCCGTAGCCCGTGTCCTGGCCCTGGTCAACAGTGAGCGCGGCAAGGTCGGCTGCTCCCCGCTGACCCTGAACGCGAAGCTCTCGAAGGCCGCCCAGGATCACAGTGCGGACATGGCGAGCCACCAGAACATGTCGCACACGGGCTCCGACGGTTCGGATCCGGGCCAACGCATCACGGCTGCCGGCTACAGCTGGAGTGCGTACGGCGAGAACGTCGCGTTCGGATACTCCACCCCCGAGGAGGTCATGGCGGGCTGGATGTCCAGTGCCGGCCACAAGCGCAACATCCTGGACTGCGGTTTCAAGGAGATCGGCGTAGGCCTCGCACAGCCCGGCAGCTACTGGACGCAGGACTTCGGCACGGCCCGCTGACCTGCGCCTCGCGGCGGCCTTCGTCAGCCTCCTCCGTTGCCACCGCACGGCGTGAAGGAACTGAGCCGAACACCCGGGTCCGCCGCTTCGCCGACCCGCTCGGCGAACCGGATTCGGCTGCCCCGGGACGGGACGGAGCCGGGGCAGCCGTCGCGACCGGCCTCGGACGCCGGTTCGGAGAGGGCCGAGTAGGGAACGGCCGGGTAAGGAGCGGCCGGGTCGGCAACCGCCGGGTAAGGAGCGGCCGGCTCGGCAACCGCCGGCTCGGCAACCGCCGGCTCGGCAACCGCCGGCTCGGCAACCGCCGGCTCGGCAACCGCCGGCTCGGCAACCGCCGGGTCGGTAACCGCCTGGTCGACAAGCGCCTGGTCGACAACCGCCGGCTTGTGGAGCAGGAGCAGCGCCGCGTCGTCGTGCAGTCGACCGCCCACATGCGCCAGCAGTTCGTCGTGCAGCGCGGTGAGAGTGCGCGCCGGCTCGTCGCACAGGTGGCGCGCCAGTCCCTCGGCGAGCGGATAGAACTCACGGTGGTGGTTGCGGGCCTCGGTGACCCCGTCGGTGTAGAGCAGCAGCTGATCCCCGTCGGCGAAGGGCAGCACCTGGAGGCTGGGCGTCTCGCCCGTGAGGGCGCGCAGCCCGAGCGGCGGGGCGGGATGGGTGGGATCCACCGGCACGACGTCCCCGGACGCACGCACCAGCAGCGGCGGCGCGTGTCCGCAGTTCACCACTTCCAGATGCCCTGTCTGCGGGTATCCGGCCACCACGGCGGTGACGAAGTCGTCGGTACCGAGGTTGCGCGCCAGGCTCCGCTCGATCCTGGCGACGACGGCGAGGAGGTCGGGCTCGTCGTAGGCGGCCTCCCGGAAGACACCCAGGACGAGTGCGGCGGTGCTCACGGCCGGCAGCCCCTTGCCGCGCACATCCCCGACGATCAGCCTGACGCCGTACGGAGTGGGCAGCAGCGCGTAGAGATCCCCGCCGATACGGGCCTCCGCCGCCGCCGCGCTGTAGCGGACGGCCACCTGAAACGGCCCGACGGTCGCCGGTACCGGCCTGAGCAGTGCGTGCTGGGCGGCCTCCGCGACCGAGCGGACGGCCGCGAGCACGCGCTCACGACGCCCCCGCAGCGCGCCGGACAGGCCACTCGCGAGAGTGACGGCCGCCAGCGCGGACAGCACGGCCACCAGTTCGCGGCCCGGCACACCGTCCCGGATCCCGAGCGTGGCACCCAGCACCGCGGCGAGGAGACCGACGCACAAGACCCCGCGCGGCCCGCTGGTGGTGGCGGCCAGCGCGGGGCCGGCCGCGAGCAGGGAGAGCCAGATCATGCCTGCTCCGCCGACGAGGTCGACGAGCACGACGACGAGAACGATCAGCACGGACAGTACGGGCGTACCGGAGGCGAGGTGTGCGGCGGCACGTATCCGGGCCGATGCCCCGGGACCGGCCACGCGATTCCTGAGCGGCCCTGTCGGCCAGGGGGCGCCACCATGGTCTCGGGCCTGACTCATGTTTCGTCCGCAGTCCTCACCGTGCGTCGCCCGCACTCCGGAAATGTCTGTTTCATCCAGGAAACGGGTTCGGCTCGGACGCGACAAGCACAGGGATTTCAAATAGTGAGCGACAGGCTCCTGGTCACGCGGTTCGCGGTCGGGACCAGCCGCTCCAGAACCTCCTCCAGCCGGGAGAGCCGGTTCACCGGCAGCGAGACTCCGAGCGAGCCGAGCGTCTCCCCGCTGTACACCGGCACCGCGACACACACCGTGCCCAGCGCGTACTCCTCCAGATCCGTGACGGCCGGAGCCATCGGCGAGGAGTTCAGCCGCCGCAACAGCTCCAAACGACTCGTGATGGTCCGCGGCGTGAGATCCGCCAGGGCATGCCGCGAGAGGTAATCCTGGCGCGACTCGTCGTCCAGCTCCCGCAGTACACACTTGCCCAGCGCGGTCGCGTGCCCCGAGTCCTCGAACCCCACCCACAGATCCACCCGCGGCGCCCGGGGACCGTCGACGATCTCCGCGACCCGGATCTCGCCCTCCTCGTAGAAGGTGAGATACGCGGCGGCCGCCACGTCGTCCCGCAACGCCGCCAGCGTGGGACGCACCCGCCCCAGCAGCGCCTGCCCGCGCCCCGAACTGTGCAACGACTGCACCTTGTCCCCCAGCACGAACCCGCCGTCGTCCAGCTTCCGCACATACCCGTCGTGCACCATCGTCCGCAGCAGGTGATACGCCGTGGCCAGGGGCAGCTCCGTCTCCCGCGCCAGCTGCTTCGCCTGCACACCGTTCTCGTGCGCGCCCACCGCCTCCAGCAGACGAAACGCCCGCTGCACGGACGTGATCAGCGTGGGGCCGTCACGAACACCCATACGACCAGCGTGCGCCCGACACGCCACACGGGCAAGGCGGAACCGCTCCACCCGACTCCGCGCACGGATCCGGCGTACGGCCGATGCCTGGCTTGAGCGCGGAACGGCGCCGCGGGAGGCTGGAGACGACGCCCGCGATGTGCGCCTGGTTTCCTCCGGGCACTCCTCCGGGCTCCGCCGAGGCGAGGACGAGGGTAATAACCCATGGATAGCGAGCACGTCGCGTCCGGAGGAAAGGCACCGGCGCCCGTTCCGGAGGACTCCGCGGTCGTAGTCGATGCCCGGGGGTCGGTCATGGTGTGGAGTGCGGGAGCCACCCAGCTGCTCGGCTACGAACCCGAAGAGATCGTGGGCCGCCGGGCCACCGACCTGCTCTCCGCCGACCTGCCCGCCTCCGCGCGGCGCCACATCGCCGACGGGCGTCAGTGGGCCACGGAGGTGGCCCTTCGGCACCGGGAGGGGGGTCGTGTCGTGGTGCGGCTGCGGGGGGCGCCACTGGTGGACGCGGCGCGCCGGAGGCTCTGGCTCGTGACCGGCGCGGCGCTGACGAACCCTGCCGGACCGTCCGACCCGAATACGGCCGCGATGTGGGGGCGCACGCTGGCGCAGCTCCCGCTGCCGGTGGCGGTCTACGACCTCGAGGCGCGGCTCGTGGCCGCCAACGAGGTCATGACGCGGGTGATGGGCAGGACCGAGGAGGAGATGCGGGGCCTGACGCTGTGGGAGATCGAGCCGAGCTGGCCCTTCGACGAGTACGACAGCCTCCAGCGGGAGGTGCTGCGCACCGGTGAGATGATCTTCCATGAGCAGCACGGCCAGGCTCCCGGCGAGACGCGGGAGCATGCGTGGTCGATGTTCTTGTCGCCGTTGAAGGACGAGGACGGCACGGTGCAGGGGCTGTCGGCGGCCGTGTTCGACACGACCGAGCAGTACTGGGCCCGACAGCGCCTGGCCGTGCTCAACGACGCGAGCCTCCGCATCGGCAGCACCTTGGATGTGACCCGAACGGCCGAGGAGCTGGCCGAGGTGGCCGTGACCGGGTTCGCGGACTTCGTCACCGTGGACCTGCTGGAATCCGTGGCGCGGGGCGAGGAGCCCCAGTCGGTGCCGCCCGGCGAGCCGGTCACGGTCCGCCGCGCCGCGCAGCGATCGGTGCTGAAGGGCTGCCCGGAGTCGGTGGTCGCCTCGGGCGGCACGACGCCCTACCCGGCGGATTCGTTGCCGGTGCTGGCGCTGGTCAGCGGCCGGGGCACCCGGCACCGGTCGGACGATCCGGCGCTGCGGGCATGGGTCGAATCCTCCCCGGCCCGCGCCGAGACCGTGGGCAAGTACCTGATCCACTCGGTGATGATGGTCCCGCTGCGGGCCAGGGGCCTGACGCTGGGCATGGTGCACTTCCTGCGGCACCGGACGCCGGAGTCCTTCGGCGAGGACGACCTGCTGCTCGCGGAGGAGATCGTCGCCAGGGCGGCGGTGAGCGTGGACAACGCCCGCCGCTACACCCGTGAACGCCGCACGGCGCTGGCACTCCAGCGCAGTCTGCTGCCGGAGCGACCACCGGCTCTCACGGCGGTGGACGTCGCCTACCGCTATCTCCCGGCCGGTTCCGGAGCGGACATCGGAGGGGACTGGCTCGACGTGATCCAGCTTTCCGGCGCGCGGGTCGCCCTGGTCGTGGGCGATGTGGTGGGCCATGGCATTCAGGCCTCGGCCACGATGGGACGCCTGCGGACCGCCGTACGGACTCTCGCGGACGTCGACCTCGCCCCCGACGAGTTGCTCACCCAGCTCGACGACCTCGTCATCAGGCTCGACCGGGAGGAGGGTCCGGAGGCGCGCGGACGGTCGGAGGAGACGTCGGGGGAGGTCGGGGCCACCTGCCTGTACGCCGTGTACGACCCGGCGTCCCGCCGCTGCACCCTGGCCCGTGCCGGGCACCCGCCGCCCGCCCTGGTCACCGCGGACGGCACCGTGCGGTTTCTGGACCTGCCCGCCGGGCCGCCGCTCGGCCTCGGCGGCCTGCCGTACGAGTCCGCCGAGGTGGAGCTCGGCGAGGGAAGCCTCCTCGCTCTCTACACCGACGGCCTGGTCGAGGCCGCCGACCGGGACATCGGCGTCGGGCTCGAACTGCTGCGCCGGGCGCTCAGCAGTCCGGCCGACACGCTGGAGGAGACCTGTGACCAGGTGCTGAGGACCGTGCTGAGCGGCCGTCCCGCCGACGACATCGTCCTGCTCCTGGCCCGTACCTCCGCGCTCGGCGCCCGGCGGATGCGGACCTGGCACCTGCCGCGGGACCCCGCGGCCGTCGCCGGGGCCCGCAAGGTGGCGGGCGAGCAGGTGGTCGCGTGGGGGCTGGGCGAAACGGCGTTCGCCACCGAACTGATCGTCAGCGAACTGGTCACCAACGCCATCCGCTACGGCGAGGCGCCGATCCAGCTACGGCTCATCCGCGACTCCACGCTCATCTGCGAGGTGTCCGACGGCAGCAGCACCGCCCCGCACATGCGCCGAGCCCGGGTCTTCGACGAGGGCGGTCGCGGACTGCTGCTGGTTGCCCAGGTCGCCGAGCGCTGGGGCAGTCGCCAGACCCCCACCGGCAAGACCATCTGGGCCGAACAGCCACTGCCCTCCTGACAGCAGGACGCCCCCGCGCCGGCACCGGCGCCGACCGAGGTGGTCGTGGTGGTCGTAGTGGTCGTGGCGGGCTCACGGCACCGGTCCTACGTCGGGCGGACGCCGCCTGGCGGAGTTCACGAGCCGGTCGGCGAGCGCGACGACGAGATCGCGGAGCTCGTCCGGTCGCTCGATCACGAAGGGCCGATCGAGCGACGCGAGCACCGGAGGCAACCAGTCGAGCCGTTCCACACGCAACCGGACACGCGACCAGGGCTCGGAATCACCGTCCTCGCGGCCCGCCGGCGGCGGCTCCTCGACGGTCGCGACGCTTGCCGGCAGCCGGACGTGGATCTGCTCGGCCGTCCCCCGGATCCACAGGATCACTTCGTGCCGGTACGGCGCCTCGGCGAATCCGGACAGAACGCGCTGCGCCGGATCGAGTCCCGCGGGCGGCTCGAAGGAGCCGGGCAGGGCCCTCGCGTCCGCGATGCGGTCGAGCCGGAACGTGCGGCCCTCGCCGCTCTCGGGCTCCGCGCCGGTCACGTACCACCGACCCGAGTGGACGACGAGCCCGTACGGGTGCACCGTGCGGACGCTGTACCGGCCGTCTGCGGCGGTGTACCGGATCGAGACCGGCCGGCGATGGCGGATCGCGTCGGCCACCGAGAGCAGGACCGCGCTCTGCGGTGCGGTTGTCTCGTCGGGCGGAGCGGTGAAGGCGAGGGAGTCGAGCACGGCGTCGAGCCTTCGGGCGAGGCGTTTGGGCAGGACCCGCCGGATCTTGGCCGTGGCCGTCTCATGGGCGGTGCCCGCGGTCGTCGGCGGTCCGACTCGGCGACCGGTGATCAGGCCGAGCAGCACGGCCAGCGCTTCGTCGTCGCCGAGCATGAGCGGAGGCATGCGGTGGCCGGGGGCGAGCCGGTACCCGCCGTAGCGGCCGCGCACCGATTCGACCGGCACGTCGAGGTCGACCAGGTGGTCCACGTACCGCCGCACGGTGCGTTCGTCGACGTCGAGCCTCTCGGCGAGTTCGGCAGCTGTCCTGATGCCGCCCGACTGCAGGAGCTCCAGCAGGGTGAGCACGCGAGCTGTGGGCCTGGGCATGCTCAGAAGTATCCCCGCAATACCGGGCGGAATGTGTCCGCTATCTCTCCTAGCCTCCGTGAGTACGAATCCCACCGAACTCACCGGGAGACCACCGTGAACTTCGTCTCGATCCGTGTCATCACGGGCGATGTCGCACGCCTCGTCGACTTCTACGAGCGCGCGACCGGCACGCGGGCGAGCTGGTCCCACCAGGACTTCGCCGAGCTCAGGACGGCGTCAGCCACTCTCGCGATCGCCGGCATCCGCACCGTGCCGCTGTTCGCGCCTGACGCCGCCCGCCCCTCCGACAACCGTTCCGTGATCATCGAGTTCCTCGTCGACGACGTGGACGGTGTGTACGAGAACCTGACCGGCTTCGTGGAGGACTTCGTCAACAAGCCCACCACCATGCCTTGGGGCAACCGTTCGCTGCTGTTCCGCGACCCCGACGGCAACCTCGTCAACTTCTTCACCCCGGTCGGTCCGGACGCCGTCAGGAAGTTCCCTTCCTGACAGCGCGGGGGCGGAGCTGTCGGCCTCAGCTGTCAGGGCTGAGCCACGCCACGAAGGTGACCCCTCGTGCCGTGGTCATGAGCGGCGTGTGCGACGGGACGCGTACACCGCCCCGGCGCCGAGGGCGACCACCAGGGCCGCGCCGCCCGCGATGGTGCCGACCGGCGCGCTCGCACCCGTCTCCGCCAGCGGCGGCCCGCTGTCGCTGGGCGACGGCTTGGGGGTGGCGGGCGGCGTCGACTCCAGCGGGGGCACGTCCGGCGTCGTGGGAGGCGTGGTGGAGGGCTTGGGGCTGGTCGGAGGCGGGGTCGTCTCCTCGGCGGGAGGCTGTCCGCCCGCGGGAGTCGTGGGCGTGACCGGGGTGGCGGGAGTGGTCGGGGTCGACTCCGACGGCGTCGGGGTGGGCGAGTCCGACGGGCCGGGGGTGCACGGCTGTTCGCCTCCGTTCCACGCCGCTATGAGGTGGTAGGGGGTGACGACGTTGTCGGGCTCGTAGGGCACGGGGCCGTGCCCCTCCCCCGTCTTGCCGTCGTAGGTGACGTCATCGCCGTACAGGTCGATCTGGCCGTAGCAGTCCGGCGTCTTCACGGTCAGCTTCTGCCAGGTCCGCTTCGAGTCGTCCGTACCGGCGACGTCGTCGGCACTGAGGTAGACCGTCGCCTTGTCGACCAGGCTCTGGTGCCCGGAGACGTACCAGTTCGGCCCCTCGGTGGTGTATTCGGCGAGGGACACCGGGTACTTGCAGCCCTCTCCGACGGTCTGACCCGGGGCCAGCCGGACCTGGACGCTGCCGGGAACGGTGTCCCAGAGATGGAACCCGCCCTGCGAGGTCCAGTCGGCACCCACGACGTTTCCGTCCGCGCCGACGATGCGGTACTGGACCGTGGCGGACTCGCACGCCCCGGCGGTCGTGGCACTGGCCACCCCTGCGCCGAGCAAGGGCACGGCGGCGGTGGCGAATGCGGTTGCGGCGAGCACAGCCAGAGTTCTGGAGTGTTGCGAACGCGACAAGATGAGCCTCTGTGAAATCGAAAGTGTGGGAGGTGATTGCGCGCGAGTGACCGACGCGGACGGCAGATCTGGATGACCCGATGCAAGAACCAGCGCACGGACCAGCGGAAGAACCGACGGAAGAACCGGCGGAAGAACCGGCGGAAGGCATGCCGCCCAAGCCACTCGTGTCGCTTCGCTCACTTCAGACGCGGCGAAGCGAGCTGGATTCTTCCAACTTTTAACAACTCCCGTCAATCCTTCACTGGTTGCGCAGTTCCTCCACGGAACACACCCCGGCCGTACGGGACTTACGAGACCGGGTCCCGCACGGCCGCGACGGTTCAGGAAGCCAGGTCCCGGTGACGACGCAGCAGTTCCGCTATCGCGCAGCGCAAGCAGCCACCGTCGGGTGGCGATCAGTTGCTCGTACTCCGCCACCGTGAGGGCGACCGCCTCACGGCCGCCGAGGGTGATGCGGCGCGGCTGGGGTCGTCCGGCCACTCGGTTCCTCCGTTCCTCGCCCGGGTGGTGCCCACCCCATCGCTCGGTTCCGTCGGTCAGGTCCGTGATGCGCCGGCGTCGATGCCCGGAAAACGCGAGAGGGCCCCCGGATGGTTCCGTGGGCCCTCAATCGGGTGTCGGGTCATGTCAGCTGGGAACGGCGACCCGTCGGCTCGCGGCGGCCGTCACCGGCTTGGGATTCAGCAACCGCTCGGCCAACTCGCCGAAGACCAGGCCGAATCCGCCCCACAGGACGGTCTGGATGGCCAGCGCGGAGAGACGGAACCGCCACAGCAGAGTGGCGGGGAAGTCCTTCGGCACCTCGTTGATGACCGGCAGGAACGCGTACGCCAGACCGATCACGACGGCGAAGACGGCCACCGCGGCGACGGTGGCGTACCAGGTGCCGATCCTGGGTGCCAGCCGCTTGCCCAGGATGGTGGCGGCGATCGCGAGGAGCACGCTGAGCACCATCATCAGGAAGTACAGGGTGGTCCGCTTGCCGATGGTGTCGGGGTTGCCGACCGACGGCGGGTTGGCCGGGTACTTCAGGAACGGCACGACGTACACGGCCAGCAGCGCGCAGCCGGACAGCAGCAGTGCGGTCGCCCGCGGGCTGAAGCGGCCGACGCGGCCGAGCGCGAAGGAGAAGGCCAGCGCGGCGATACCGCCGAAGGCGACGCCGTAGACCAGGACGCCGGTGGCGAGACCGGCGGTGGACTGCAGGGAGCGGGAGACGATCTCCATCTCGTGCTCGTGCGAGTGGGCTTCCTCGAAGCTGATCGCGCTGTCGACGTTCGGCTCACCGAGGAAATAGGCGGCGACCAGGGCGAGCAGGCCGGCACCGAGGCCGGCCAGCATGCCCCGCACGAGCAGATTTCTTACCGTTGCGGAGTTCATGGCAGTGCTGGGGTTCCCCTCGGTCAGTGGCAGGGGAAGCCGAGAAGGTGGCGGGCGTCGTGCACCCACTCGTGGACGTCCGAGCCGGAGACGACGGAGGTGGCGCCCTGTTCGGCACCGACGAAGTACAGCAGGACGAGCATCAGGATGCCGAAGAAGACCGCCCACGGAGCTATCGCCTTGAGCGGCAGCGTGGCGGGAACGACGGGGGTGGTGGTTGTCGGCTGGGCGACGGTCTGCGCCATGGCAGAACCTCCTCGGGAGTTCGCGTCCCATCTCGGTGGTGCACTGGACGACGGCTACGGGTCTGACTCACGAGAGGTCCCAGCGGGCTGGAGCCTCTCGTTCACAGTGGCGCGACCGTGCCGGTTTCCCACCGGCTTCCGTCTTGCCGTCATCGATATCGCACCGACCGTACCGCGTGTCGGGTGCGGGGCCAAGACCGCGCCACCTGGCGTGATCTTCCTCTCCCACCAGGTGGCCGATCCCGAGTGAACAGCGGGTCAGCGGTGGCGGAACCCAGTTGAGTTCGGGCCCCGGCCCCGCTCTCAGACCGAGGGGGACCGGTCCGCGTCCTGGGACTCGGGCGTGTCCGTCGTACGACCGAGCTTCTGTGCCTCCTCCAGCGTGCGAGCCCCGCGGAGGGGGGAGAACGTGAGCCAGAAGGAGACGACGAGGTAGGAAACCCCGACGGCCCACAGGGCCGTACCGGGTGACAGGGCGTCGGCCAGGGCACCGCCGACGACAGCCCCCAGGGGCAGCGTGCCCAGGGCGACGAGGCGGTAGCTCGCGGTCACCGCGCCGATCTGGTGCTCCGGCGGAATGGCCTGCCGCAGGCTGACGGCGAACACGTTGAACAGTGCGACACCGAAGCCGTTCACCATCATGGCGACGGACGCGAGCACGGCGACGTACCCGCCGACCCGGCTGACGGCGGGTACGAGCAGCAGACCCACCGCGGCCAGCACCGCACCCAGGGCCAGCACACCGCCGACGGCCCAGCGTTGGGTGAGCCGGGTGGCGCAGAGCGAACCGATCAGGGCCCCCACACTGCCGATGCCGGTGATCACTCCCACCGTGGTGCCGCTCATGTCGAGATCACGGACGGCGAACACCAGGAAGACGGTCAGAAAGGCCTTCTCGTGCAGGTTCGACAGGCCGGCCTGAACGCACAGGTCCCGGATCGGGCGCAGGGACCATGTGTAGCGGAGCCCGGAGCCGATCGCCTTCAGCGCCGACTCACGAGGCTGTTCGGGGGCCTTGACGCCCCGCAGCAGCAGACCGCTCACGGCGGCACCGGCGGAGCACGCGGCGGCCACCGTCAGGGTCGGCGACACCCCCAACTGCCCGACCAGGAAGCCGGCCGCGGCGGGACCGGCGAGGGTGCTGACCGAATACGTCGCCTGGTGCAGGCCGTTGGCCGCGGCGATGGAGTTCAGCGGCAGGAGCCTGGGCAGCGTGGACTGGTAGGCGACTTCGTAGAAGACGGTGGCGACACCGATCACGGCGGCGGCGGTGACAAGTTGGCCGAAGTTCAGCCCGTCGGCCGCCTGGAACGCGGCGAGCACCGCCAGCGCCGCGCCCTGGGCGGCACTCGCGGTGACGAGGGTGCGGCGCGGCGGATACCGGTCGACCATGACGCCCGCGACCAGCGAGAGCACCACGACGGGGACGAACTGCACCGCCGACACGAGTCCCACTCCCGTGCCGTCGGCATGGAGGTGGGTGACCGCGATCAAGGGTAGGAGAAAACTGGTCAGCTGTCCGCCGAAATGCGCCGAGGTTTCTCCCAGCCAGATGTTGCGGAAGTCTTTGTTGTCTGCGATCAGGATTCGGATATCCCTGTCGAATATGGCCACCGCAACCCCCGGTCAAGTCTTCATGAAAAAAATCACGGCAACGCTAGCATGGCGCACTGCGGTCCGCTACCGTGCAAGTCGATGTCGCTGTTGCACCCCCTTTACGGTAACAGGAGTCGCGGAATGTACGACCATTCAGGACTTACCGCCGAGGAAGTCGAACTGCTCCCCTCCGAGGAAGATGTCCGGCTTTACTCGGAGCGTGGCTGGTATTTGTCCGAGAAGCTGCTCACCGACGCCGAAGTGGACACCCTGACCGAGGCGAGCGAGCGCTATTACGCTGGTCAGCGCGATCGGGCACTTCCAACGCGGCCGGACCGGCTGGCCGACTGGACCCCCGCCGACGGAGAAGTCCAGCGCAACAACGATTACATTCACTACCAGGACGAAACCATGGGGAAAATCTTACGGAAGCCCATCATCGGGGCGGTGGCCGCCCGCTTGGCACAGACGCCCGGAATACGCGTTTTCCAGGCCACGCTGATCTATAAGCCGCCCATCGCCGAGGAGAAGTCGAACATTGTCTCTTGGCACTTCGACAAGTATTTCTGGCCCACCTGCTCGTCGGACGAAATGCTCACCGCTTTCATTCCGTTCCACGACTGCGCCGAGGAGTCGGGCACGATCACCATGGTGAACGGAAGCCACCGCTGGCAGCATCGGCACGGCGCCGCCCGACCGGTCGGTGATCCTCGGGACGTGGGGCGCGACTATCTCCTGACCGGTGACGCGGAGCGAAACGGCGCCGTGGTCGAGAAGGTCCCGGTGCACATTCCCAAGGGACACATGACCTTCCACCACTGCCTCCTCTACCACGGCAGCGGCGCCAACCGCAGTCTGCGACCGCGCCGGGCCATCTCGTTCCATCTCCAGGACGGGACGAACACCTACCGAGACCACGCCCTGTCCGACGGCCGGCAGGAGCCCTACAAACACGATTTCCTGGTCCGCAGGACTCCCGCCGGTCAACCGGACTACTCAGACCCGGAGTTCTGCCCGGTGCTGTGGCCCGTCCGCGAGCCCGGCGGCCCGGAGGCCTCCCTCACAGGGGAGTGACGCGGGACAGGTCCCACTCCTCCTCGCTCATACCGGCGCCCGCCTCCGCACGGACCGCGTCGGCGAGAGCCTGGTCCGCCACCGTGTCCCGTCGCAGTCCGGCGGGCGCGGTGGCCGGCAGGGGAACGACGGCCGCCCACAGGGGGTGCAGCGAAGCCCCCCGGTGAACCTTCGCCTTCAGGGCGGAAGGCCCGAGGTGGAGCGTGGTCATCGCGTTGCGTTCCATGTGGTGGAGCGGTTCGTAGTACACGGCGTTGAAGTACTCGTAGGCGTTCCGCGTCCGCCCGTAGTCGAAGCCGGCCACCCGGGCGTAGAAGGTGTCCCTCCAGGCGAAGCACAGGCTGGCGCCGACCAGTTCCCCCTTCTCGTCGACGCAGCGGAACACCGTGCTCAGGTCATCCAGGCAGTTTGCCTGGACGGTGAGGAACGTGTGGATCTCCGCGAGGTCGAGGGAGGCGTCGTACCGGTCCATGGTCTGGCCGATCAGTGGCGCGAACTCGTCGACGCACGCGGACAGCGGGGCCGTCTCCACGTGCAGCCCGGAGTCCGTGAAGCGCCGGATCTCGTACTCACGCTTGCGGACGTTGCGGCCGAGCAGCTGACGGTAGGAATCGAAGGTGCCGCCGTCGTTGTGCACCACGGCCTCGGCGGCCCGCAGCTGCGCCCGCACCCCGAACCGGCCCGCGAGCAGTCGCAGGCTCTCGGTGGTGAGGAAGTCGAAGAGCAGCGCGTCGCAGCCGAGCGTCGCGGCCCTCTCGGCGGCACCGGCGACCAGGGCGTCGAGTGCCTCCCCTGCCGTACCGGGATCCTTCGGCAGCAGGAACTCGTTGTGGTAGCCCGTACGGGTACCGAACCTGAGCGCGGTATGGCCCTCGGCCACGTCCGGCAGGGGCGGCGCGTTCTCCGACGGGAAGTCGTAGTACGGCGTCCCGGCGAGGAGTTGGCCGTCGGCCTCGACGGTGAGGTATCCCGGGGTGGCGAACTCGGGCCTCTCCTGACCGCGCAGCCAGGCGTGGCTCTGGTAGAAGCAACTGCCCGGCGCGAGCGCGTCCCAGGCCTCCCGGTCGATGTCGTCGATCGTCTCGAAGTGCCTCACATCAGGCATGTGTCTTCCTCCCCTTGCTCACAGCAGCCAGTCGTCGGTGTTCAACCCGCCCACCACGTACTGGCCGTACTCGGCGCCGAACGCCTCCGCCTCGGCCCGGTTGCGCTCGCGGACCTTCGCCCCGTCCGCCGCCAACGGCCGGTCCACTCCCACGAACACGCTGTACAGGGGATGAGGCTGGGCGCCGCGCGCCAGCTTTGCCTGGAAGGTGCCCAGACCGAGGTGGATCGCCCGCACGGTGCGGCCGACGCCCGACTCGATGGGGTGATAGAAGACCAGGTTGAAATAGTCGGCCACGTTGGGCACCGAGTAGTCGAAACCAGCCACGCGCGCATACAGCGTGTCGCCGTGCCGGTACCGCAGCGCGAAACCGATGGGCTGCCCGGCGTCCTCGTCCAGGAGCAACGTGCTGCGGTCGCCGAGGTGGCGGCCCTGGCGGTCGTACACCGCTGCCGCGCGCTCCTCACCGTACGCGTGTCCGTGCTTGCGCATCAGTGCGCTGTTGAGCGGGGCGATCTCCTTGACGACCTCGGGAAGGGAGACCTCCCGGATGGTCCGCCCGCTGCGGCCGAAGTCCCTTCTCTCCCGCCGGGCCCGGGGCCGTCGGCCTGAGGGCAGCCAGGCGAAGTAGTCGTCCAGGTTCTGCCACAGACCGACGGGCAGAACGGTCTCCACGTCGTGATAGAGGACCACCGCCCCGTCGTCGGCATGGGCCTCGGCGACCTCCAGCGCCTCCGCCCGGGGCAGGTAGTAGTACCCGAGCACGTCCGCTTCGGCGGTTCGGGCGAAGTCGAGGGTCCGCGCTGTTAGCGCGTGCACCGCCTGCGCGCGCTCCTGCGCCGTCACTCCCTCACGGCCCGGCAGTTGGCCGCGGAACTCCGACCAGCCCGCGCCTAACACCATCGGCCGGGCGGCGAGTTGGGCGTGCCGCTCATCGTCGATCAGACCGGCGAGCAGGTCGGCGGGGGTGTAGAGCAGGTGCGGCGGACGTGTGAACGCGTACGCCTCGGCTCCCGCGACCGGCGTTCCCTGCGCGTCGCGCGCCAGCAGATAGCGAGTGGCGGCTCCGGGCGGCAACTCCTCCGCGCGTACGCCCGCGAAGCCGCTGCTGGAGTAGATCGTCCCGCCGATCACCAGAGCATCCCATTCCGCTGCCGGCAGCTGGTCAACGGAGTCGTACGAGGAGACGTGCATGGGGGAAACTCCAGAAAAGGTGATCGGATGAGTGTAGGGGGAAACGGTACCGGGGTTCATTTCAGCAGAGATCGCACATCGCTGTCGCGCGTGTGCAGGAGCAGGATGCCGGTGCCGCTGAGCTCGTCGAACAGCTTCTGGTTGGCGACCCGTTGGGAGCTGCGGACCTGCACGGCGTACCAGAGGATGGACCGGGGGCCGACGACGGTCCAGAACGTTTCCCGGACGCCGCCCCAGAGTTCCTCACGGCGTATCCAGCGCCGTACGGTACGGCGCAGCAGCCGCGGCCAGGTGACACGCAGCGGCGGATCGGTCCACACCACGCAGTCGGCACGGTGGGCGAAGGCCTCGACGCTCGCGGCGAACTGACCGTCGACGACCCACGTGTCGGCCGTCAGTTCCCGTTCGACGCCGGCGAGGAACTCCTCCGTGGGCACCGGTGTCCAGGCCGGTCCCCAGAAGAGGGCGTCGAGCGTGACGGGCGGGATGCCACGCCGTTCGGCGAGGGCGCGGGCGAGGGTCGACTTGCCACAGCCGGGACCACCCACGATCCACACCCGTTGGGCCTCCGCAAGGGTCTTCACACGTGGCACAGACACATTCCCTCCAACCAGGCGGCCACGCCGTCGTCGTCATTGCACGCCGTGAGGGCGTCGGCGGCCTCGCGTACGTCCGCGCTCGCGTTCGCGACGGCAACGCCTAGGCCCGCGGCGGCGAGCAGGCCCGTGTCGTTGGGCGCGTCGCCGAAGGCGACGGCCCGCTCCCAGCCGATGCCGAGGCCGGCGAGGACCGAGGCGACCGCGGACACCTTGTCCGCTTCCGGGGCCGACACCTCCAGCAGTCCCGGCCCCGAGGAGGTCCACCGCACCGCTCCCCGCACCCCGAGTGCCGCAGGCGGAGCGGCGGAATCGATGTGCACCATCAGGCACAGCACCGGCGAGCCGTCCGGCACGTCATCGACGCGCAGGGCCGTCCCGGCACCGCTCGCCAGGATGTCGGGCCAGCCGGGGCCGATCAGTCGGTCGTGCTCCCGGTCCACGGCCCAGGGGCGCTGCCCGAGCGTCGCGATCTCGGCGCGGACGGTGGCGGGTGTCATCGCCCGGATCCGTCGTACGCCCCCGCCGTCCAGGTCGCTGACGACGGCGCCGTTCGACGACACCAGGAAGGCGCCCAGACCGGACGCGGCGGACAGCAGCCCGCGGGCGGACCAGGCCGGGCGGGCCGTCGCGAAGACGACGCGGGTCCCCTGTGCGGCGACTGCGCGCAGCGCCGCCACCGCGCGCTCGCTCACGCTGCCGTCGGACAGCAGCAGTGTGCCGTCGAGATCGGTGACCACGACAGCCGGGCGGCTGTCCCCCCGGATGCGGGGACAGCCGCTGAGATGCGTTCCGGTCACGAAGGTCACTTCTCCCGAACGGGCTCACGGGGCGGCGGCATGCGGTGGGCGATGGCGGCCGCGTACCGGTGGTAGTGCCACTGCTCGTAGCCCAGGTGGCTCTCGCCGCGGATGCCCAGGTCGGCGTTCTCGAACAGCTCCCAGCCGGGCCGGGTGACGATCCGCTCCATCTCCGTGGCCGTCGGGTAGTAACCGCACTGCCGCTCGTCGTCGTTGAGCCCGATCAGGTACTCGCCGAAGAAGAGTCCGCCCGGAGCGACCATGTCCATCGCATGGTGGACGAGGGCTTCCATCGTGTGCGCCCGGTTGGGCGGCATCGACCACAGGCCGCTGCCCAGCACCAGCTGGAAGTCGCCCTCGGCAGGCAGGGTCATGTAGTCCTGCTCCACCACGGTGCACCGGTCCTCCAGGCCCTCGGCGGCAAGCCGTTGGCGCAGGCCCACGACGTCGTGGTGGCCGTCGACGAGGTCAAGTTCACCGCCGTTGAGGAAGAGGTCGTCGCTCTCCACACCGACGACCTGCCAGCCCGCGCGCAGCAGCGGCAGGGCGAACTTGCCGTCGGAGACGCCCAGGACGCAGGCGCGCGGCTGCACGCGCCGGGCGTATTCGCCGAGCGGGATGTAGCGGGCCAGGGCGGGGAAGTAGGAGTAGTAGTCGCCCCAGTAGCTCTTTCGGTCGACGTCAAGCACGGGCCCTCCCAAGGCTGTTGTCGGTGATGGTGGTCATCTGGCCGCCTCGGTCAGTGGCTCGGCCGCACTGTTGCGGACGGTGCCCCAGCGCTCGGCCGCCGACTTGTGGATGTACCAGATGTCGTCCTCGGTGAGCAGTTGGGAGACGACTTCCGGATAGGCCTCTTCGAAGTACGTGTACGGGGGCCTGTTGTCCTTGCGCGAGTGATAGTCCAGTCGGTCCTGGCCGTGTGCGGCGGTGATCGCCGTACCCGGATGGTAGGTGAGGATGTTGGGGCTGGCCATGACGAGCAGTTCGTCGTCGATCAGCCGGCCGATCTCCTCGATGGTCTCTTCGATGGTCTCCCGGCACTCGCCGTCCAGACCGAAGAGGACCGAACTGCCGACCCGGATGCCGTGGCCCCGGATGATCGCGAGTGCCTCGCGCACCTTGCTCACCCAGGCCTCGGGGTTGCGGCGCAGCAGGTTCTTGCCCACGTGGGCCATCACGCTCTCGGCCATGCTCTCGATGCCGATGTAGATGTAGGTGCAGCCACTGCTGCGCATCAGTTCGAGCGCGGTGTGCACCTCGTCGGCCTTGGCACGGTTGAGCACCACGTCGACGGTGAGCTGTCCGCCCCACTCCAGGCGGGTGCCGCCGGGCAGTTCCGTGCCCTGGCGCAGCAGGTCCTGGCAGAACTCGGTGATCGCCTTCCAGTTCCCGCCCCAGAACACCGGGTCGTCGAAGAACACGGCTTCCGCGCCCCAGTCCATGAGCCGGCGGACGCGCTGTGCCACGTGCTCGGTCTCGCTCACCGCGAAGCGGGTGGGCCGTTGGGAGACCTGGATGCTCTCCGAGCAGAAGGTGCATTTGAACGGGCAGGAGTCCAGCGTCATCATGTGCGCCGTACGACTGCCGAGGGAGTGACTGCCCGCCTCGGTGAAGATGCCGAAGCGCGCGCGGATGGAGAACGCCTCGTACGGTGACGGGAGTTCGGCCGAGCCGAGTCGCTCGCCCCGTACCGGCACCACCACCGCCTCACCGGGGCACAGGCCCACGATCGTGCCCGAACCGCGGAGTGTTTCCTCGGCGTCGGCCACCAGCGGAAGGGCGTCGAGCACCTCCGTGTTGTCGGTCGGACCGAAGCCGGGCGTGACGGTCAGCGACAGGGCGCGCAGCAGCAGGTCGAGCAGGGGTGCGCCGTCACCGGCGACCACGAAGTCGACGACCTGAGCCGCGCGGCCGTCGCGGACGACCTCCACCGTGCTGCTCCAGGACAAGTCCGCCGTGCCGTCGGCGTCGCGGTACTTCGTCGTTTCGTCGGCGTGCCGGCCGCCGAGGACGACGACGCAGTGGGGCGCGTGGACCTTGGCCAGCTCGGCCATCTCCAGGGCGTACCGGTGCGCCGCCGAGACCGCGCTGAGCAGGAGCACCTTGGGCTGGAGCGCGCGGAGTTCGGCGATGAACCGCTCCTGGGCCACCTCGTCCCAGATGCGGGGGTCGAAGACGTGGCCGTCGGTCGTCCGGCTGTCGGCGATCAGCGTGGTCCGCGGCCCGTTCGCCGTACGGCGGTAGTCGTCGTCCGGACAGTCCCCCCAGTCCGGGCAGACGTCGTCGAGGGACGGCTCCTCGGGCAGCCCCGCACGCAGGCGGGCCACCGAGCGCTGGATGGTGAGGGTCAGCGCCGAGTACAGGCACATCGGATCACCGGGATAGGCGACCTCCCCGCCTCTGCTGGTCGCCACCGGGACCAGTGCCGCCATGACCGGGTAGGTGAACCGGGCCTCGCCCGGGTGCGCCGTGAACAGCCGGCGCCGCCGGACGACGAGTTCCGTCACCTTCCCGCCTGATTCGGCCGCGTGCGGACGGTGCGGCTTCAGCGGGGTACGAATCGTTGTCCTCACGTGTGATTCCCCGGCGCGATCAGATCGCGGCGATGAGGTTCACGACGCCGCCGTTCGACGCCGGGCTGGTCACGAGCGACGTCGTGTCGCCCAGCTTGCGGTAGGCGTGCGTGGCCAGGCAGGCCCGGGCCACATCGGCGAACTCGGTGTTCGCCTTGTGGGTGGCGATCTCGTCCACGGTGGAGATGTCGCCCGACTGCGCCGCGAGCCGAAGCCGCCGCTCTAAGTCGATGAGTTCGCGCGCGACCTCCCGGCCGCCGTCCGGGGTGCCCGGGAACGCGGGCAGCGCCACGGCCTCCGCCGGCGTTTCGGCGATCTTCCGCGCCAACTCCACCTCGTTCTCGTAGAAGTGGAAAGTGCCCGCCTGGTGTATGTACGGGCCGCTCGGGACGTTCAGCAGCGAAGCCGCGTACTGCTGCATGCCCATGAAGAGGAAGGCGTCGTACGGCAGGACCGTCAGTGCCTGCTGGGCTCGCATGACGGTGATCCAGGTGAGCGCGCCGTCCCGCAGGAACAGGTGGACGCCCACGGCGCACGGATACTCCCGCGACTGGCGGAAATTGTCCTCGGGCTGCAACACCAGGGCGAACGCGCGCCGGTGGGCGGGGTCGCGCTCGATGCGGCCGACCACTTCCTCCAGCTGGTTCCCCCTGGAGGTCAGCAGCCGATGGCCGAAAGCACCACTCAGCGTGTGCTGGTCGTCCGAGTACTCATGGGCGCCGCGGCGGTAGTACGCCGGGGTGTCGACGTCGTTGCGGCCGTCCAGGGACCAGGCGAGCAGGCCGAAGCAGTAGGAGAGATTGACCGGAAGGTGCGGGGTGACCGCGAGACAGGAGGTCGGGTCGGCGATACGGCTCTGGTAAGCCAGGAGTTCGCGGTACGGACGGTCGTTCTGGCCGAAACCCGAGGCTTTGGAGAGCGGATCGCGCACCGAGTCCACGTCATTGCCGTCCGCAAGTACGTCACGCAGCCCGGCCGTGTAGGAATCCGCAAACGACTGGTAGTTGGCCATGACATCTTCCCCGTTTCTGGTGATAGACGAAAAACTCGCCACCTGCCTTCAAACCGGACAAAGCGACGTCCGTGGCGAGCTCGGTTTCAATCGAGTAGAACGTTGAAGATCTTTGTTTGTCAATGACGTTTTCAATTCCCTGACGAAGGGAAATACCTCCCCGTCGGCCGGACCTGAGTCGGTGTTGACACCGTCGACTCGGTCTCTGCATGATGACCGGCGGCCAATGGGGCCTGCCAACATACGGGGGTGGCAGATCAAGTGACGGGCCGGATTTCGTTAAACCCATGGCACCTCTCACCGCGCCGACGTATCGGAATCGGCGCGGTAATCGTCGCCATCACCTACGGAGGGCTTGTTTCAGCCAAACCCGATTCCGTACACGGCGGCGTGGGCGGTCCGGCCGCCCTGCTCGCCCTGTGCGGCTACACCCTCGGGGCGATGCTGATCGTCTCCGGTGCCGTGGCAGGGCTGCCGACGACGACCGTGGCCCTGCTGCCGGTGGCGATCACCATCAACATCGTGATGGGGAAAATCGTCTACTTCAGCGGCCTACCGCTCCAACTCGACTCGATCGGCACCGTGCTCGTCGGTGTCCTGGCCGGACCTGCCGCGGGCGCCGCCACCGGGGCTCTGGCCAGCATCGTCGTCGGGATGACCATCACTCCCGGAGCTCTGCCCTACGCGGTGACCGCCGCCCTGATCGGCTTCATCGCGGGAACCCTGGCACGGGCCGGCTGGTTCCGGCGCCTGCCGACCGCCCTGCTCGCGGGCGGTGTGATCGGCGTGGCCGCCGGCATCGTCTCCGCCCCCATCACGGCCTTCGTCTTCGGCAACGCCGGCGGCACGGTGGGGCAGTCGGCTGTCATCGCGACGTTCCAGGCCTACGGAAACAGCATGCTGAAGGCCGCCAGCCTGCAAGGGCTGGTCGCGGACCCCCTGGACAAAGCGCTGACCGTCGCACTGGCCCTGACCCTGCTGGCGGGCCTGCCCTCCGGCTATGTGCACCGTTTCCCCTTTGTGCAGCGGCATCGAGTGCTGGCGGTTCACCCCCTCATGCCGAGAAGGACGTGACCCGCATGGACATATCCCCGCGCGCGACCGACGACTCCCCCGTGCACCGGCTGAATCCCCTCACCAAGCTGACCTTCGCGGTCACCGTCACCGTATCCGCATTCGCCCTCACCATGACCTGGTGGCCGCTTCTGCTCTTCTGCGCCACGGTACTCCCCATGGTGATAATTTCAGGAACCCTTCGTAAATTTGCCCCCATGCTTCTCGCCCTGTGGCTGCCCCTCGCGCTCACGGTTTACCTGATTCAGGGCTTCTTTTATCCGGATACTCACCAGGTGGTGGCTGAAATCGGCCCCCTGGAATTGAAATATGAAGGCCTGGTTTTTGCCACGCAGACCGCACTGCGTCTCCTGGCGCTGATGGGGGGATTCTTCCTGCTTCTCCTCACCACGCAACCCGGCGCGCTGATGAGCGCGATGACACAGCGCGGCATGTCGCCGAAGACCGTCTACGTCGTCTCGGCCGCCCTTCAGATCGCGCCCGCCCTCACCACCCGGGCCCAGGGCATCATGCACGCCCAACAGGCGCGCGGCCTGGCGGTCACAGGGCTGCGCGGCCGAATCCGGGCCCTGGTTCCCATGGCCGGACCGCTGATCCTCGGTGCCCTCACGGAAGTGGGGGACCGTGCGGTGGCCATGGAGACCCGCGGCTTCGGCGCCGGCCGCCGCCCCACGTATCTGACCGAGGTTCCGGACACCGCGGCGCAGCGGGTCGCCCGGATCGTCATGGGACTGTGCGCGCTCACCGCCGTCGTCACCAACGTACTCGGAGTGCTCCGGTGATCGAATTCAGGGACTTCTCCCTCACCTACCCGACCGGCTCCCGCCCCGCCCTCCAGGACATCGATCTCGTTGTGCCGCGTGGCCAGTTCTGTGCCGTGACCGGTGCCGACGGCGCGGGCAAGACCACCCTCGCGGGAGTCATCAGCGGCGTCGTCCCGCACATGACCGGCGGCGCGACCACGGGGTCGGCACGAGTCGGTGGACGGATGCTGGCGAAGACTCAGCCGTCCGAACTCGTCGGCGAAGTCGGCCTGGTCATGCAGAACCCGTTCAACCAACTTTCGGGAGCACGGTTCTCGCTGCGCGAGGAGCTCGCCTTCGGTCTGGAGAACCTCGGCGTCGAGCGGGCCGAGATGGTCCGACGCGTCGATCGGGTCATGGCCGACCTGAGGCTCACCGCCCTGGCCGATCTCTCCCCGTACGAGATCTCCGGTGGGCAGCAGCAGCTTCTGGCCATCGGATCGGCGTTGGTGATGAGGCCGGCCGTCATGGTGCTCGACGAACCGACCTCACAGCTCGACGCGGTGGCGACCGGCCTGGTGTTCGAGGCGCTGGAGACCCTGCGGGCGCAGGGCGTCACCGTCATCCTGTTCGAGCACCGGCTGGAACGGCCAGCCCGGTGCTCGGACCGCGTCCTGGTCCTGAACGAGGGGCGGATCGCCGCCGACGGGCCGCCGGCCGATGTCCTCACCGACCCCCGGCTCGCGGAGTGGGGGGTGGCCCCGCTGCGCTACACGACGGCCGCACGCCGCGCCGCCGGGCGCGGCCTGTGGGAGTCGGACCGTCCGCTGCCGGTGACCCTGGAGGCAGCCGCGGAAGGATTCACCGTCTCGCTGAAGAGCACGAGAACCGCCGGAGGCATGTGATGGTGCTGCGCGTCGACTCCCTCTTCCATCGCTACCCGAACGGAACGACCGCGCTCGCGGACGTCTCGCTGACCGTCGCGGCCGGCGAACGTGTGGCGGTCGTGGGTCCCAACGGGGCGGGCAAGAGCACGCTGGCCCGGCACCTGATCGGCATCGCCCGCCCCACGTCGGGGACGGTCACGGTGGACGGCCGCGATGCCGCCGGGCTCGAGATCGCCGAGCTGGCCCGCAGCGTGGGCTTCGTGTTCCAGAACCCGGACGACCAACTGCACGCCGCCACGGTGGCCAAGGAAGTCGGCTTCGGACCCCGCAACCTCGGCTTCCCGACCGACCGCCGGACCGCCCTCACGCAGTGGGCACTGCGGGTCACCGGCCTGACCGGGGAGGCGAACAGCCATCCCCGTCATCTGTCGTTCGGCGAGCGCAAACGGGTCGCCTTCGCCTCGGTCCTCGCGATGGACACCCCGGTCATCGTCCTGGACGAGCCCACCACCGGTCAGGACCACCGCTCCGTCGTCCTGCTCGAAGAGCTCGTCGCAGACCTGCACGAGCGGGGAAAGACGATCATCGCCATCACTCACGACACGGACTTCTGCGCGGAGAACTTCGACCGGGTCGTCGTCCTCACCGAAGGCCGCGTTCGGTGGGACGGCCCTGTGGAGCGCTGGCTGGAGGGAGCCGGGGATCCGTCCGTGTCCGCCTTCGAACAGCCCCAGATGGCCCGACTCGGCCGACGACTCGGCTGGCCGACCCCCGTGGTCACCGTCGACAGCTTCCTGGACCAACTGACCGACCACACCGCGGCTCGGTGAAGTCACCGGCGCCGGATCGGAGAAGAACCGAACCGACCCGCGCGGCCACACCTGCCCGATCATCCACCGACACGCCCGATGTCTTTGTCAGGACCACTGAGTTGCCGGTGGGTGAAGAGCGGTCGCGCGCTTCACGGAGGTAGGTGTGCGCTTCACGGAGGTAGGTGTGCGCTTCACGGAGGTGGATGTGCGGCCGCCCGGCGGCACAGATCGCCGCGGCCGCCACCGCCGCGCCCCCGAACAGGCCGTCGAGCAGGCCCGGCTGCGCGAGGTCCTCGGCGAGGACGCCTACGAGCCCGGCGGCGCGCACACCGAGAACGTTCCCCGTACGCTCGAAGAGCCCGCGAGCTGAGAGACGACGGAGGTCCCACATGCTTGCGTCCTGGTACGACGAACAAGGCCCGGCCACCGACGTGCTGAGGGTCGGCGAACTCCCTGACCCCGAGCCCGGCCCCGGTGAGGTTCGGGTCCGTGTCACCGTGTCGGGGGTGAATCCCGGGGACACGAAGAAGCGGCGAGGGTGGCTCGGCTCGTCGATGCCGTATCCGCGGGTGATTCCGCACAGCGATGCCGCCGGGGTGGTCGACGCCGTGGGGGACGGTGTCGACGCGCGCAGGGTCGGACAGCGGGTCTGGGTCTACGGCGCCCAGTCGTACCGGCCCTTCGGCACCGCCGCCCAGTACACCGTCGTACCCGAGGACCTGGCCGTTCCCCTGCCTGACCACCTCGGCGACGAACTCGGTGCGAGCCTGGGCATCCCCGGGATCACCGCGCACCGGGCCGTGTTCAGCGACGGGCCGGTGGACGGGAGGACCGTGCTGGTGCACGGAGTGCTCGGTGGGGTCGGCTCCCTGGCCGCTCAGCTCGCCCGCTGGGGCGGAGCCACCGTGCTCGCCACGGTCCGCCGCGGCGACGATCTGGACCGCGTCGACACGGCCGTCGTGTCCCACGCCGTCGCCCTCGACTCCGCCGACCCGGCGACGGCGATCCGCACCCGCGCGCCCGAGGGCGTGGACCGCATCATCGAAGTGGCACTCTCCGACAACGCCGACCTGGACACCGCCGTCGCCGCGACAGACGCGGTCATCGCCGCCTACGCCACCCGCGCCGACCGGACCGAAATCCCCTTCTGGCCGCTGCTGTTCAACAACGTCACCCTGCGTCTGCTCGGCAGCGACGACTTCCCCGCCGAGGCCAGACGCCAGGCCGCCCGCGACCTCACCGCCGCGGCCGCCGTGGGCGCCCTCACCGTCGACGTCGGCGACCGCTACCCGCTGGAGAACATCGCCAAAGCCCATGACCGCGTCGACGCCGGCGGCCGGGGCCGGGTGCTGGTGACCATTCCCCAGTGACCAGGCCGCCGTCGGGGGGCGGCCGGCGGGACGGCCGGTCGTCAGGCCGTCTTCACCGCCTTCATCGTGAAGTGTGAGGTGACGTTCTTGATCCGCGGGATGGTCATCACGTGCCCGCTGAGGAAGGTCTCGTAGGCGGACAGGTCCGCGACGGCCACGCGCACGAAGTAGTCCGGGCTGCCGAACAGCCGTCTCAGCTCGATGACCTCCTCGGCCCGCGCCATGGTCTGCTCGAAGCGCTCGACCGTCTCCGCGTCCTGGGCTTCGAGACTGAGGTCGATGAGCACCTCGAAGGAGCGGCCCACGGCGACGGGGTCGATGACGGCCCGGTAACCGCGGATGACCCCGTCGGCCTCCAGGCGCTGCACTCGCCGCAGGCACGGCCCGGTCGTGAGCCCGACCCGCTGCGCCAGCTCGACATTGGTCAGCCGTCCGTCCCGCTCCAGCTCGGCAATGATTGCCAGATCAATCGCATCCACGACAGAAGATTGCACCCAAGGCGGCCGGACAAGCAATCTTTGCAACCACATGTCGTGCGTTTTCCGGGACGATAAACACATGCACCACGACGTTCCGCCCCGCGCAGCCACACCGGAAGCCGCCCCGGTCGCGGCTCGGGCTCCCGCCGACCGGCGCCGCCTGATCACCCTCGGAGTCCGCGACTCCTTCTCCGCAGGACTCGGGATCTTCCCCCTGGGTATCGCTCTCGGCCTGCTGATCATGCAGGCCGGCCTCCCGTGGTGGCTCGCCCCCGCCCTGTCCCTGGCCGCGTTCGCCGGCTCCCTGGAACTGCTGCTCGTCGGCATGACGGCCACCGTCACCCCGCTCGCCGCGGTCGCGCTGACCGTCCTCGTGGTCAACTTCCGGCACGTCTTCTACGCCTTCTCCTTCCCCCTCCACCTGGTCAAGCACCCGGTCGCGAAGGCGTACGCCGTCTACGCCATGATCGACGAGGCATACGCCGTCAACGCCTCCCTGCCCGAGGCGGAACGCTCGGCACCCCGGCTGCTGGCGATGCAGATCGCGTGCGAGACCTACTGGGTCGGCGGCGGTCTGGTCGGGGTCGCTCTCGGCGCCGCGCTGCCCGCGCCGATCAAGGGCCTGGAGTTCGCCCTGTGCGCCCTGTTCACCGTGCTCACCCTGGACGCCTTCCGCTCCCGCGGCGAACTCCCCTCAGTCCTGCTCGCCGGTGCCAGCGCCGCGCTCGCGCTCGTACTGACGCCGGGCCTCGCCATGTTCACCGCACTGCTGCTGTTCGTCGGCCTGCTCCTGGTGCGCCACACGCTCACCACTCGCCGACCCGCCCAGGAGACCTCCGATGCCTAGCACCTCGTATCTCATCGCCGTCCTGGCGATCGTCTTCAGCATCACGCTCGCCCTGCGCGCCCTGCCGTTCGCGGTACTGCGCACCCTGCGCGGCTCGGCGATGGTGCGGCAACTGTCGGTGTGGATGCCGGTCGGCATCCTCGCGATCCTCGCCGTGACGGCCCTGCACGGCACGATCACGCACGACCCGAACGGAACGGGGTACGCACTGCTCGCGGTCGCCGTCACCGTCGGCGTCCACCTGGCCTTCGGCCGCCGCACGATCCTGAGCGTGGGCATCGGCACCGCCCTCTACGTCGTCCTGCTCAATACTCTGTGATCAGCACCGCGAACCGCCCGAGGAGAAACGTCCGTTGAACACCGGCACCCCGGCCCCCGACAGCTACTACGAGCGCATCGACGAGCGCCACTACAAGCCGACGGCCCACACGGGCGGGGCATGGGACCCCGACGAACAGCACTTCAGCCCGCTCGGCGGCCTCGTCGTCCACGCCATCGAACGCCACCTGGCCGCGCGGCCGGACACCGGCCTGGTGCCGGCCCGGATCAGCTACGACATCCTGGGCCGTCTCGCCCTCGACGAGTGCGAGATCCGGGTGGAGACCATCCGCCCCGGCCGCACCATCGAGTTGATCGAAGCCGTCGTGCTCATCGCCGACCGGCCCGTGGTCCGTGCCCGTGCGTGGCTCCTCGCCACCGTCGACACCTCCGCCGTCGCCGCCGGCCCCGACGACCTGCTCACCCCTCCCCAGGCGCTCACCCCGTGGCCGATGGCCTCGGTGTGGCCCGGCGGATACATCGCCTCCCTGGACGTCCGCCCGCTCGCACCACCGCGGCCGGGCCGTACGACCGCCTGGATCTCCACCCGCCACGCCCTCGTCGCCGGCGAGCCCAGCAGCACGCTCGCGTCCTACCTCGCCCTCGTCGACACCGCCAACGGCATCGCCGTACGACAGCCGCCCACCGCCTGGATGTACCCCAACGTCGACCTGACGGTCCACCTCCACCGCCAACCCGAAGGCCACTGGACCGGCCTGGACACCACGGTCACCTTCGGCCCCACTGGCCAGGGCCTCACCAGCACCGTCCTGCACGACCTCAACGGCCCTGTCGGACACGCACAACAGATCCTCACCGTCCGCCCCATACCGGACCGATGATCACGGACGAGCGAGGTCGGGGCGGTTACTTGTCGATCTGGAGTACCGCCATCATCCCCGCGTCCTCATGGTTGAGGATGTGGCAGTGCAGGACCGTCTTGCCCGGATAGTCGAGGAACCGGATACGGATGACCATGTTTCCGCGAGGCGGGACGTCGACGGTGTCCTGCAAGCCGTAGTTGGCCTGCGGCTTGCCGTTGATGCTCATCACCTGGAAGTCGTTGGTGTGGATGTGGAACGAGTGGACCTCGTCGCTGTCGTTCTTGATCGTCCACTCTTCGACGGTGTTGAGCTTGGACCGGTAGTCGATGCGGTTGTGGTCGAACTGCTTGTGGTTGATGTAGAAGAGCGTGCCCGCCTTGTTCTCCGTGAAGATGACCGTCTTTCGTCCCGCGACGGCCTCCTTCGCGAGGTCGTCCAGCGGGGCGAAGGCAGTGGGCAGGGCCGCGGCTCGCATCGGTTCGCCCTCGGACTGGACCGTGGCCAGTGTCGCCAGGGGGAACTGGTTTCCGGCCTTGCCGGAGTTGTACGGCAGGGTCCGCAGTTCCGACACACCGGCCTTCGGGCCCTGTACGAGCACGTCGTAGCGGGCACCGGCCGGGATGACCAAGGTGTCGACGGAATAGACCCTGTTCACCGGGTAGCCGTCCTGGGCGACGACGTGGAACCTGGTGCCCGGCAGCGTCACTTTGTAGAAGATGTTGGCCCCGATGTTCGCGAGCCGCCACAGCTGGGTCTCGCCGGGCCTGATCCGGATCCGCGGGTTGAGCTGCCCGTTGACGGTGCGTGTCGTGGGTGAACCGATCTTGAGATTCGTGGTTTTGATCTGGTCGCCCACGAGTTGGAAGTCCTTGAGCGCGACGACGTGTTCTGTGATCCCGCGGAGCGGCGCGGGCAGATACGCGTCGAGGCCGTCGACCACGATCAGGCCGGCCATGCCGCCGGCGGTCTGGGCGGCGGAGAGCGGGTGCGGGTGCGGGTGGTACCAGTACGTTCCCGGCTCCAGGCTCTTGGGGAAGGTGTACTCGTAGGTGAACGTCTTCCCTGGCTCGACCTTGAGGAAGATGTTGTCCGAATTGCCGACGGGCGAGACGTGCATGCCATGGACGTGCAGATTCGTCTGATGGTCGAGCTTGTTCTCGAAGGAGATCTCCATCCGGTCCCCCGGCCGCAGACGCAGCGTGGGCGGCATGTACATCCCGTTGTACGTCAGGGCCCACAGATCGCGGCCTGCCAGACGCACCTTCTTGCGTTCGACGACGATCCTGGTCCTGAGCAGCCCGTTCGTGCTCACGATCTGCGGGGGGTCGCGCAGCTCTTGCGTCCCCCGCGCGGTGAGGGCCGGCGATGGGGACACGCTCCGCACGGGAACCGTCGACACTTCCGGATGGCCGAGTGCGCTCGTCTCGGTATGCGTGGTGCACCTCGCAGCCAGTGCGAGTGCGGCAAGTACGGATCCGATGACGGTCCGGGCGCGACGGGCATGTGCGGACAAGCTGGACTCCCATGCACTGCACATATGGAAAACGGGCGGCGGTGAGCTGCCATCATGCATCGGGAAATCAGGCGAAATCGGCCACGACCCCAAGGAACAGGGAGGGCATCACCTTGATGAGCGAGCCGGTTCCACAACGCCCCGGCCCCTCCCCGGTGGAACCGGTCATCCGGCGCGGCCACAACCCGTACACCACGGAGTCAATCTGCTCCTGTGTCAGATACAGCTGCCACCGTTCGATCCCGCGGTCGCACGAGGCCGCCTTGACCCCCGCGTGGTCAGGCGGTCAGTTCCGTCTGGGCCGCGGCCGCGGTAATGGGGGCATGACGGATGTACCACTCGGTGGCGAACAGCCGCTCCCGTGCATCCGGCGGAAGACTGGCGATCACCCCCGGCAGGGCTCCCCGCTCGACCTCGGAGCGGTGCGCGAGTACGGCGGCGATCTTCTGCTTCATCCAGGGGCCGACATCGACAGTCGCGGTGACCTGTTCATCCGGAACGCTGTACACCGCCTTGCGTGCACCGATCACGTCTCTCAGCGCCGGCACGGCCGAGTGCGGGTGCGTGGCCAGGTAGAGGGCACGCGACTGCCAGGGGGCACCAGTATCCGGGTAGAGCTGCCCAAGGCCTGCCGCTTGGGCAGCGAGCATGGTCAGCCGATGGGTGTGGATGTGATCCGGGTGACCGGGCAGCCCGCCGTAGGCGTCATGGGTGACCATGATGTCCGGTCGGAACTTCCGGATGTGCGCCACCAGCCGCTGCACCGCCTCGTCGAGCGGCGCATCGCAGAACCGTACGCCGCCCGGGGCCGAGTGCGGTACACGCGCATCGGCGTAGCCGAGCATCCGCGGCTTGCCGGCGCCGAGGATCCGCAGCGCCTCGGCCAACTCCGCAGCCCGAGGGGTGTCCGCGGCCCAGGTAGCCGTGACGACTGCGGTGCGCGCGCCCTCGGCCGCGTGCCGGGCAAGCACTCCGCCGGCCGACAATGACTCGTCGTCCGGGTGCGCGAAAACCGCGAGCAGGCTCGGCACGGGCATGCACAGACCACCTTCCAGAGCGAAGGAAGCCCGATCGTACGTCCCCAGGTCGGCGCGCTGCTGACCTCCGGCCGGCCGTTTTCAACGTGCTTGGCCTTCGTGATGCGCGTGGCCGAGGCGACGAGGCCTCAGCGATCCGGGACAGTCCGGTCGATGGTGTCCGGGTCTGCCCGCCACCACGGCGCCGATGTGATGTCCTCGATGATCTGCCGCCAGCCTTTCGTGTGGTGGCCCCCCGTAGGGGCTGTGTCGTCAAGCCGGATCTCTGTGCCCACGGGGAGATCCGGGGCTTCGCGGTAGCCGCCTATGGTGAGGGTGAATTCCGGGTCCGATGGGCTGCTGCGGCTGTAGTACACGCCGCCCCGGCTCCATGCCTCGATGGCGAACCCGGCCAGCGGTGCCTGCCATGTCCCTTCGCCCGGGAAGAGAAGCAGAAGCTTGTCGCCCGGCATGGGTACGTCCAGGTCTTTCACCCGTGACGCCAGCTCCTTGATCCGCACGGTGGGTTTGACCTGGAGGCCGAAGCCGGTGCGATGTGAGCTCTCCACGGTGAGCAGGTAGTAGGGCACGACGGATCTCCCGGGGCGACAGGTTCGTGCGTACGACGGGCGTATCCGACCACGTTGCGGTACGCGCGTTCAACGTCGTCAGAGCCACTCGTTGATGCCGACGACGGTGACTGCGGCTTCGTAGGGGACGGCGAGTTTGTCGTCCCTCGTGGCCGGGTGCGTGGACGGCGGGCCCCGGTCCGGGGCACACGGATGCGCTCCCGTACGGGCTGGACTGCGGTGAGTCGCCCCGATGACCGACGGTGACGATCAGCGAGAGCGGCTTCTGTCCCTGTTCAACTACGCCGCCGGGTGGCTCGCGTGATTGGTCATTGAAGACCGCGGGTGCGCGTGATCCGCTGAACTGCCCGCCCACTCGGAGTACTTGACGATTACGTGTACACGACGAAGAATGATCGCACTCTGCGCTTGACAACGTTGTCTAGGCTTCGAGGAGGCGTTCCCGCCCATGGGATGGACTCAACGGCTGCGCGATGCGGGGATGGTGGTGGCGACCACCGTCCTCCTCGGCGGCTCCCTCGCGGTTCCGGCGGCTCGGGCGGCCGTCCCGCCGAGCGCCCCGCTCACCGATCTGGTCAATCCGTTCATCGGAACGGAGAACGAAGGCAACACCTATCCCGGCGCCGCAGTGCCCTTCGGCATGGTGCAGTTCTCGCCGGACACCGGCCACAACACCGGCTACGACTACTCCCAGAATCACATCCGCGGCTTCTCCCTCGTCCACCTCTCGGGCGTCGGCTGCGGCCTGGGCGGCGACCTGCCCGTGCTGCCGACCACGGGGGACGTCACCGAGACGGACTACGCCAAGTACCAGGCGGAGTTCAGCCACGACAGCGAGCGGGCGAGCCCCGGCTCGTACCGGGTCGACCTGAAGACCGGCATCGAGGCCGAGCTGACCGCGACCGCCCGGACCGGGGTGCAGCGCTACACCTTCCCTGCCACGGACAAGGCCAACGTCCTGCTCAACGCGGGGCAGTCGCTGCACAGGACGATCTCCACCAAGGTAGAGATCCTCGACAACCGTACGGTGCGCACCGCCATCACCGGCAGCGGCTTCTGCCAGGACACCAAGCCGTACACCGTCTACACGGTCACCCGCTTCGACCGCCCGTTCACCACTTCGGGCACCTGGAACGGCGATACCGTCACCGAGGGTTCCAAGGAATCCGTGAGCGCGGGACGCAACGGCGCCTTCGTCCGCTTCGACACGACCAAGGACCGGACGGTCGAAGCGACCACCGCGCTCTCGTACGTGGACGCCCGCGGCGCCGCCCTCAACCTCCTCTCCGAGGGGGGCCGTTCGTTCGACGCCGTCCGGAGCCAGACGCACCGCACCTGGGAGGACCGGCTCGACGACGTACGCGCCCAGGGCGGCGGTGACACCCTGCGCCGCACGTTCTACTCATCGCTCTACCGGTCGTTCCTCGCGCCCAACATCGGCAGCGACGCCGACGGTCGCTACACCGGCTGGGACCAGCGGGTCCACCGCGCACAGGGCTTCACCTACTACCAGAACTGGTCACTGTGGGACACCTACCGCACCCAGTCGCAACTCCTCTCCCTGCTCGCGCCACGTGAGGCCAGGGACATGGCGATCTCCGTCATCAAGATCGACGAAGACAGCGGCTGGCTGCCCAAGTGGGGCTACGGCACGGTCGAGACGAACATCATGACCGGCGATCCTGTCACCCCGTTCCTGACCAACGCCTACCAGCAGGGCCTGCTCAAGGGATACGAGGAGCGGGCCTACCGCGCCCTGAAGAAGAATGCCGACGGAGTGCCTCCCGCCGATTCGCCCGCGGTGGGCCGCGAGGCCAACAAGGAGTACATCGCGAACGGCTTCGCGCCCTACGTCAAGGACCGCCCACACGCGAAGCCCGGCGACTCGGACTACGACCACGGAGCCTCCGCGACCCTGGAGTACGCCCTGTCTGACGCCATGCTCGGCGCGATGGCACGGGATCTGGGCCACGACGCGGACGCCGCACGCTATGCCGCACGGTCCCAGAACTACCGGAAGATCTACGACGGTTCGACCGGCTTCTTCCGCGCGCGGGATGCCTCCGGCGCCTTCACCGGACCGGCGGACCCCGCACTGAGCGAGGGTTTCCACGAAGGCACGTCCTGGCAGTACCAGTGGCTCGTGCCGCAGGACCTGCCGGGCATGGTCGACCTGATCGGCGGCAAGCAGACGGCCAACGACCGGCTCGACTCGTTCTTCGCGTACGAGCAGCTTCTGAAGGACCCGGCGAAGACCGCACGAGAGGTATGGGTCAACGGCCCGTACGACTACTACAACGCGGACAAGTACAACCCTCAGAACGAGCCCGACCTGATCGCCCCGTACACGTACCTGTCGACCGGTCAGCCGTGGAAGACGACCGATGTGGTGCATGCCGCGCTGACCTTGTTCACGGACGCGCCGACCGGCATGACCGGCAACGACGACCTCGGCACGATGTCCGCCTGGAACGTGCTCTCGTCCATCGGGATCTTCCCGGTGCAGCCCGGCTACGACACCTGGGGCCTGTCGACGCCCGTCTTCGAGCGGGTCGATCTGACGCTCGACCGGCGCTACTACCCGCGGGGCGCCCTGACCGTGACGGCGACGGGCACCTCGGACCGTGACCGGTACATCCAGTCGGCGAGGGTCGACGGTTCCTCCTACAGCCGTACGTATCTGACGACCGAGTCGCTCCGAGGCCTGCGGTCGCTCGCCTTCACCGTCGGCGCCGAACCGTCCGGCTGGGGGACGTCCACCGACGCCGCCCCGCCCGCCCTGGGGCCCGCCACACCCCTGACGTGACGAGACGCGGTCGCGGCAATCGCCCATGCGCCGGTCAGCGGATGCGCATGGCGGGCGCCGCGGCCGTCACTCGACGACCGGCACGGACGGAGCACCTGGTGGCATGTTGAACGGTGTGACCACCTGGATGGCCGAGGGCAGCGACGGCCCGTCGTCGGGGAGCGCCTTGTGGGCGCGCATGATGATCTGGCAGGCGCGGCGCATGTCCTGGCGCAGGTCATGGTGGAGGACCGCGGACAGGCGGCGCTCGCGCAGCAGGCGGGTGTTGTCGTGGTCGAGGTCGTGGGCGATGAACGCCTCGCACTCCCGCCCGAGCGCGTCGAAGGCGTCGAGGGTGGCGAGGTTGCCCCCGCCCGCGGAGTACACGGCGATGATGCCCTCGTCCCGCTTGAGCGCCTCCAGGACGAGATCGTGCTGGGTGGCGTCCAGGCCGTCGCTGTCGGTGACCTCCACCAGGGATCGTCTGGGGTCGGCGAGGCGCATCGCGCTGCGGAAGCCCATCTCGCGTTCCTCCTCGCCTCGGAAGGAGCCCCGGCTGATGGTGGTGAGCACGTTGCCGGGCCGCTTGCCCAGCCACTGTCCGAGGAGGTAGGCGGCGGTGGCGCCAGCCGCGCGGTTGTCGATGCCGACGTACGCCAGGCGTGCGCTGTGAGGCAGGTCGGTCACCAGGGTGACGACGGGGATGCCGGCCGCGACCAGCCTGCCGACCGCGGCCGCGATCTCCGGCTCGTCGGGGGCCTTGAGGATCACGCCCTGCGTACCACGCTTCGCGATCTTGTCCAGGGTTCCGATCAGTTCGGCGGGAGGGCAGGTCTCGCGGAAGTGGAAGCGCGAACGCACGAGAGCGGGATGCAGGGAGGGCAGTTCGGCTTCGAGTGCGTCCCGTACCGCGGTGGAGAACCGCTCCGGGGTCTGCATCACGATGTCGATCATGAAGGTGCGTCCCCCGAGCCGGACCTGGCTCTGCTGCCGGTCCAGGTCCTTGATGGCTTCGTGCACCTCCCTGATGGTGCTCTCCGTCACGTTGCCCCGCTGATTGAGGACGCGGTCGACCGTGGCCGTGCTCAGTCCGGCCTGACGGGCGATTTCCCTGATCGGGTAGCGGTGTCGCATGACTGGTCCCAAATGCCGATGATGGATTTTTGATGCGCTGATAAGCATTGAATGATGGGTTCGGGTTCTCAAGACTGGCAGAAATACACGGACTGCGAAAGGATCCGGATGTCTCCCACAGCCGCAGGATCGCGGACTTGGTTGACCGAGGCGGACTGCGATCTCGACGTGTTCCGCTCGCTCGTGGAGCAGCACACCGACCCCGCCGACCACCTCTCGGCCGAGCGGATCGAACAGAACGTCCCGCTCTACGACAGCGATCGGCTCCGCTCTCTGGCGACCTCCCCGGAGAGCCGTCGGAGCGTGCAGGACGAGCTGATCCGGGCTCTGTTGGACGGGCCCGGCATCGTGGTCCTCAAGGGCGCCTTCCCGGACGCGGCCGTCGTGGACCGGGCCTCCGACGCCTTCCGCGCACTGATCGAGGAGGAGCGCGCGAGCGGCGCGGCCCGCGGCGACCACTTCGCCAAGCCCGGTGCGAACGACCGCGTCTGGAACGCCCTGGACAAGGTGGCCGTACGGGCGCCCGAGGCGTTCGCCGACTACTACGCCAACGACATCCTGGAGCTGATCGCCGAGGCCTGGCTCGGCCCCGCCTACCAGGTCACCTCACAGGTCAACGTGGTCAACCCGGGCGGCGCGGCGCAGAACGTCCACCGCGACTACCACCTCGGCTTCCTCTCCCAGGAGCGCGCCGCGACCTACCCGGCGCACGTCCACCGGCTCTCTCCGGTGCTGACCCTGCAGGGCGCGGTGGCCCACTGCGACATGCCCGTCGAGTCCGGCCCGACCCTCTACCTGCCGCACTCGCAGAAGTTCGAGCCCGGCTATCTCGCCTGGCGACTCCCGCGGTTCGTCGAGTACTTCGACGCCCACCACGTCCAACTCCCCCTGGAGAAGGGCGACGCGGTCTTCTTCAACCCGGCGCTCTTCCACGCCGCCGGGCACAACCGTTCGGCTGACATCAGGCGCATGGCCAATCTGCTGCAGATCTCCTCCGCCTTCGGCCGCGCCATGGAGACGGTGGACCGCGAGGCGATGGCGAACGCGCTGTTCGCGGTGCTGCTGCGCCGCAAGTCCGAAGGTGTCTCGGAGGACTGGCTGCGCCGCGTGATCGCGGCCACCGCCGAGGGCTACCCCTTTCCGACCAACCTCGACCTCGACCCGCCGGTGGACGGTCTCGCCCCGCCCTCCCAGGCGGACACCCTCTGGCAGGCCGTGGCCGAGGAATGGGACCCCGAGCGACTGCGCCAGGAACTGCAGGCCGCAGCCAAGCACCGCCAGGGCTGAAAGGGACACAGCGCTCTCATGGGACTGATTGAGGACGGAGTCGTCGCCGTCGATGCTCACGGACGCATCGACTGTCTCGTCAGCGCGGCAGGGCTGACGTCGCGCGATCAACCTGTGGGAGCAGATCGTCTTCGGCGGCCAGGACTGAGCCGCACTTCAGCAGAAGGAGCACGATTCTGATGCGTATAGGCATCATGGGGCTGGGCCGCATCGGCGCCTTCCACGCGGAGACCCTCGCCGGGCTGGAGGCGGTGGACTCGCTGGTGGTCACCGACCCGGTGGCGCCGCACACCGTCTTCATGGACCGCTTCGCCGACGCCTACCGCGCCGAGATCATCGCGTTCGCCGAGGTCGTCGCCGGCACCCGCCCCTCCTCCTGCACGGTCGGGGACGCCGTCGAGGCGAGCTTGATCGCCGGGGCGTGCACACTGTCGCTCCGTGAACACCGGCCCGTACGACTCGACGAGGTGCGCAAGTGATGACGGACGAACCCCTGCGGATCGGCGTCCTGGGCGCGGCCCGCATCGCCGAGCTGTCGATCGTGGGACCGGCCCGAGCGACCGGCCACCGCCTCGTCGCGGTGGCCGCCCGCGACCGCGACCGGGCCGAGGCCTTCGCCGCCACGCACGGCGTGGAGCGGGTGGTCGGCTCCTACGCCGAGCTCGTCGCCGACCCGGAGATCGAGGTCGTCTACAACCCGTTGGCCAACAGCCTGCACGGGCCGTGGAACCTGGCCGCCCTCCAGGCCGGCAAGCACGTCCTCACCGAGAAGCCGTCCGCGAGCAACGCAGCCGAGGCGGTTGAGGTCCACGAGGCCGTCGCCGAGGCGGGCACGGTGTTCATGGAGGGCTTCCACTACCTGTTCCACCCGGTCACCCGGCGCCTGCACGAGCTGTTGAACAGCGGGGAGTTGGGCGAGCTCAGGCATGTCGAGACCATGGTCGCCATGCCCGCGCCACCGGACAGCGATGTGCGGTGGTCGCTCCCGCTGGCGGGCGGCGCGCTGATGGACCTCGGGTGCTACAGCCTGCACGCCCAGCGCATGCTCGCGCCCTGGGCAGGTGGGGCGCCCCGGCTGGTCGCCGCGCGCGGTGGTGAGAAGGCGGAGACCGCGGGGGTCGACGAGTGGCTGGACGCCGATCTGGAGTTCCCGGGCGGCGCCACGGGCAGCGCCCGCTGCCACATGGCCCACCACACATGGCAGATGAGCTGCCGCGTCGTGGGCTCGCGCGGCGAAGCCACAGCGGTGAACTTCGTACAGCCCCATCTGGACGACCGTGTCGTCGTACGTACAGCCGCCGGTGAGCGCACCGAGGAGCTCGGCCGCCGGTCCTCGTACACCTACCAACTAGAGGCCTTCGCCGCCCACCTGCGGCGCGGTGTGCCGCCGGCGCTCGACGCCGACGACGCGCTCACCACGATGCGGCTCATCGACGATTCCTACCGGGCGGCCGGGTTCCCGGTACGGCCCCGTACGGTCCTTCCGGCCACGGCATAGCGGAGAGCGAAGATCACGACGTCGACCAGGGCACCCAACTCCGTCTCGAAGAGCACGAATTGAGGGTCGTTCATAACAGCCGGAGCGTGTGACGTCGGGGCCGGCTTGTGCACGGTGACCGCTGCGATCTCCTGGTCGAGAAGCCAGAGTGTCACGTCCATCTCGTGCACCACCGAGTCGTTGATGAGCATCTCGTTGGTGAACCATGGCGGCATGGACAGGTTCCGGTGCCGATGGTGGTCACGGCCGAGGGCTTCGAGCAGGGCCGCCTCATGGGCGGGCCCCGGGGAAGCGATGAGGACGGCGTCCATGTCCTGCGCTGCCATGGCCGCCGCGGGTTCGGCGTACGCCGTGCAGCCCTCGATGGCGTCCGCGAGAGTCCTCGCCCGTTCCGCCTCGATGTCGACGACGGCTGTCACGCGTGCCCCGCTGACGACGTCATGGAGTCCGCGCACATGATCCGCGCCCATCTTGCCGGTGCCGAACCGTGCCAACAGCCCGATGGTCAGCGGCCGTTCAGAGGTTCGCCCGGCCTTCCGAGGGGCCGGCGGGGCCGGCGACGGGGAGCCCGTCGCCGGTGCCGTTGTCTGGGTCACGGTCGTCACCGGGTTCCCTTCGCGGCGAACTCGGCGAACTCGGCGATCTTGTCGACGTTGGACTTGTCGACGAAGGCCGGCCCGGTCAGCACGGGTGCCTCACCGCCTCCGCTGTAGTTGCCGTTCGTCTTGTAGAGCCACAGGGAGTCGACCGACAAGTACCCCTGGAGGTAGGGCTGCTGGTCGATGGCCCACTGGATCTTGCCGGACTTGATGGCGCCGAGCGTCGTCACGTAGTCGATGGAGCTGTCCTGCTTGAGCTTGGCGGTGATCGTCGACTTCACGGACGGCATGTCCGTGCCGTTGACGTAGAGGATGTCGGTCTTGCCTTCGAACGTCCTCTCGCCATGGATCGAACGGGCATCGACATATATCCGCTGCAGACCCGCGTTCCCCTGAAATGGGCGAGAGGTCCGGCGCACCGCCCGCAGGCGGCTCGTAGGCCGTTGACGTCAAGCCCCGGACTGCCAGTGGGACGCAATGACATCCTGCGCAATCACATGCCGACCGACCTGCTGTTCGATCCCGACACGCAACTGCTGGAGGGCGCGGCGGCCCGAGAACCGTTCGGGCCGCCCCGACGCGTCAAGCGACTCAGTTCGTCTTCTGCACGGCACAGACCTTGCCTGCGCCATTGAAGATCTGCCAGGAGAGCGTCTGCCTGTCGTTCCGCTGGGGGCAGCTGCCACCGCTCAACACCGCCGTGATCGCCATGATCGCGTTCTGGCCGCTCGGCACCTGCGTCCGGTCACAGCCCCAGACGCTGAAGAGCCGCCCTTCACCGTGGAGGGACCCGTCGGCCTGCTTGCTCAGTGTCGCGGGGAAGCACTGCCCCACGGCGAACACGCGGTCAAGGCACAGCGCGATGGAAGATCCGTCGTCGTTGACGTGACCCCAGCCCCGTCGGCCCGCGCCCTGGGGGCAGTTCGAGGCGGACGTCGTCACCATGGTCACCTTCGAGAAGGCGAAGTTCGCACCGCAGTCGACCGCGAAAGGCCGGTCGTGGTTCAGCTTGCCCCAGCCGCTGTCGTACACGTTGAGGCAGGTGCCGACACCGACGGACGCGAATGCCACGTCGACCGGGTCCGGCGGGTCGGGGGTCGCAGAGGGGCTGGGACTGGGACTGGGGCTGAAAGAGGGGCTGGAAGAGGCTTCCGGGGCCTCCGACTCCTTGTCGTCCCCGCCGGCGGACGAGGGCTCCCGGTACGGCGCGGGCTTCGCAAAGGATCCGCCGGAGGGACCCGAACCGATCCCGGTGTCCGTGCGGTTCCGTTCGCCGGTCGACGCCGTCTCCTGCCACGGCTGCCACATGCCGAGGAGAATCACGAGGCCCACGAGGGCGGCAAGCGCCGCCGACGAGGCGCTGACGAAGTAGGTGGTGTTCATGTCGCGGCCGGCCACCCTGATCCGGGACCGACCGTCCCCTCGTACATCGATTCGGGTCCCAGCGTTGCCGTCGCCGTCGCGGTCGGAACCGTCCGATGTCCCTCCGGAGTAGCTCAAACGATCACCCCTTGGTGATGTTGATGTCCCGCCCGGACATGGTGATGCGGGAGTGCCCCGACGCGTTCGCGGTCAGAGTGACGCTGCCGGCCCGAGGTTCCTCCTCGCGGGCAGTGGGCCGCAACTCCTCGATCAACCGCTGGAGTTCGGTCACCATCTCCGGGTTGGCGACCAACAGCCGGCGCAGCCGCGCCTGCCATTCACCGACGAGTTCCCGCTCGGCCTGCTCGTCCCCGTTCCGCCGTGCCACGAGCACCTCGGCGCGCGCCTCGCCCAGCTCGGCCACCACCGTATCCGCCCGCTCGGGATGCACCCGGCGCCATAGCTCGCCCATCGCCCGCTGCACTCCCTCCCACCCGGCCGTCGCCATTCCGCTGACCACCGTCGACGCGGCCACACTCGCCAGTGCCGCCAGTTCCAATTCCATCGCCACCCCTGTATTCGATCGACTTCCTGGGTCAACGTGTACATCGCCCGGAGGGAAACGGCGTCCCGCGATTTGAGGAGCCCCAGAGCAAGAAGCGAGCACGGTGCCGATCCGAGGAGTCTGCGGCCCATGGCCGACCCCGTGGGGCAGGGCGACTCTGCTGCTCGATTCCGTCAGGCGAAGCGTCGGTGGCCGAGGCGCCCGCCCAGGTCGGAGGCGCTCTGACCTGGGACCCGCTCCGATCACGGATTGATGCCGTCGAACTGCAGCACCCGGTACGGCTGCCCCAGGATGCCGTTCCAGTGCGACACGAGGAGGGTCAGCGAGGTCGCGCTCGCACTGCCGGGGTGGATGTAGCCGCCGTAGAGGTTGGGCACCGTCAAGGCGGTGATCCGCGGGATCGGGATGCTCCACCCGGCGTCGGGGTGGGGAGCGGCGCGGGTGCAGATCGCGCCCATGTCGACGTCGAAGTAGCTCATGCAGTAGGTGCCGTCGATCCGCTTCACGGAGAACTCGCCGGTGTTGTGCCCGGTCAGGATGACCGACGGCGCCGCCGCGGTGGTCCACTGCCAGGAACCGTCGAGATGGGCCCAGTTCTGCTGGGCGCCGAAGTTGCCGTCGCGGAAGTCGCCCGGCTGGATCCGGAACAGCTGGATGGCTCCGCCGTCGGCCGTGTTCTTGTGGGTGCCGTTCCAGCGCTTGGAGAAGATGTAGAGCCAGCCGTCGGGGTCGATGCCCGCGAACGACCACATGCCGTACAGGGACTGGTTCGCCCCCTGAGTGTCGCCGGCCCAGTGGTAGTCGTAGTCGTTCCAGGTCACCCCGTAGTCGTCGGAGTAGGCGACACCGGACATCAGCGAACCGTCGTAGCCGGCCGGCGGGTCCCAGGTGGCCACGGACGTGTACTGGATGTACGTGCGGCCGCCGAACTCGATGCAGTCGTTGGGTATGCGGCTCACCTCGAAGCCGTACCCGTTGTCCGTGTTGTGCTGGTAGTTGAACAGTTGGTCGGCCTGACCGCCGGTCGGCTGCGCCCAGGTGAACGAGATCGGTGTCGCGCCGGAGGCGTCGAAGCTCGCCTGGTTCAGCATCACCGGGGAGCCGATGTAGTCGCCGCTCTGCTGCATCCCCGTCCACGAGTCGCCGAAGACATAGCCCCAACTTCCGTCGTGCTCCCGGAGGTACGGGATGCCGAGATCGCTGGAGCCCAGGCCCTGCTGACTCGCCGAGTCACCGGCCTGGTCGCACAGCGGCGTACCGCTCTGCCCGGCGGCCACGGCAGGGGTGGCACCGAGCAAGCCCACTCCAGCGAGCGGCAGGCCCATACCGGCCTTGAGCAGGGAGCGCCGGCTCGGCCGAAAGGGAACGGACATGGATCTGACCTCCGGGTGTTCTTGGTGAGTGTTGGGTGTGTTCGGTGTTGTTGCGAACTCGATGCCGGCCGGTGCTGCCGCGTGATCCTCCGTCTCCTGGCTGTCGCCTGTCCGTCAGTGCCGGGAAGCGATGATCAGGAGCAGGACCACGATCCCCAGGGCGATGAGGCAACCGGAACCGCCGCCGGAGGAGGACCCCTTGCGGAACTCGACCATCCCCCCGGGGACGACATGCGGATGGCTCCGGGCGTAGTGGGTCTCGATCGCCTGCTCGCCGTGCGATTCGCTCCCCCAGGCGGTGCGGTGCCCGCACTCGCCGCACCGGTGTCGGTAGCTGTCGGCCATGCCGGTCTCCTTCGGATCGTCACCGGCGGTTGTGCTCGGTGGGTTGCGTGTGGCTGCCGGCGCGTCCTGCCGGACGCTAGGAGCAGCCGGTGAAATCGCCGTGAAACAGGGGGTCGTACGTCAGTCGTCGTTCCGTGCGGCACCAACCAGGTGCTCGGCGAGGGCGTGGAAGACGAAGGGGTTCGGGATCCCGGACGCCACGGCTCCCAGCACCTGCCACCGCCTGGCGACGCGGATCGCGACGGAACCGTTCAAGATCTCGACCTGCTGGACCTGCGGCCATCGCAGGGACGTTCCTCGGGAGCCGATCTCGTCCCTGGTGATCCATACGGGGCCGAAGGTGAGCCGCGCCCCCTCGGCCAGCGCGGCCAGGGCCCGCGGCACCTGGGCCTCGGTGACGGCACGACGGATCTCGGGTCCCCACACCTCCGGGTGGCCGAAGTCGCCGCCGCTCAGCATGATCCGCTCACCGTCGACGTCGACGAGCACGTGGGCGCGGGTGATTCCCTTCGGGGACAGAACTCTGCGCCGACGCACCAGGGTGGTGTCGTAGCGGATGACATGGATCCGCCCGTCGACGACAGCCGTCATCCCCTGCTCGTAGAAGTCCAGCCGGGCGCCCGCGTTCACCCCCGTCCTGCCACCGGCCCGCCACAAGCGGCACGCGCCCTCCGCAACGGCCCGCCCGAGCACCCGAATCGCCACTCCCCGCCCGGCACGCGCGGTGGCTCCGTGCGGTGCCGCCCGATAGGTGGCGCGTCGCCTGCCGAGGTGTGCGCGGCCGGCGGCTGCGGAGATCCTCGCCAGCAGCAACTCCTCGTCACGGTCGCGGGAGGTCCCGTCGCTCATGCCGCACCCACCCGGCCGCGACCGGCGCCCGAGTCGTCCCCGCGCAGGACCGCCCACCGAGCCCGCCGCAGCAGTTCGCCCGGGGCCACCCCCAGGTCGTCCGCGAGCCGCCGGCCGGCGCGGTCGAAGACAGCCAGCGCCTCGGCCCGCCGACCGCCGCGCTGCAGCGCGCGCATCAGCAGCACGGCGACCGGTTCGTTCAGCGGCTCTTCCAGAGCCAGGGCGGACAGCCCGGCGATCGCCTCGGCAACCCGGCCGAGCCTCAGCTGCCAGTCCGCCTTCCGCTGCGCCAGGGCGACCCTGCGCTCGGCGAGCCGCAGCCGTTCCAACTCGGCCAACGGGCCGGGCAGTCCGGCCAACGGCACACCACAGAACAGGTCCAGCGCCCGGTCGCACAGCCGCACCGCCTCGGACAGGTCACCGGCGCGCTCGGCCGCCCCGGCCGCGGTGACGAGTACCTCCATGCACGCCACGTCCAGCTCGGCCACACCGCGGACCAGTCCGTAGCCGTACCGGTCGCGCCTGATCAGCGAGTCCGGGCACTCCCCGAGACGCAGGCTCTTGCGCAGCCGGTAGACATAGACCGGTACGACGTTCCCGCCCGGCGACTCCATCCCCCAGACGCCATCGAGCAGTTGCTGCCGGCTGACCGAACGGTCAGGGCTCAGCGCCAACGCCGCCAGCACGGCCTGCTGCCGCACCGGGCCCACGTCCACGGGCTGACCGGCGAGCCACGCCCGCAAGGGGCCGAGCACGGAGACCCGAAGCCACGGACCGGGTGCGGGGCCCGTCCGCTGACGGACAGTGATCCCCCGCGCCGCCGCCTGCCTGCGTGGGCCCTGTCCGGGCACGACCAGGCCGCAGTCGAAGGCGTGCACGATGGCGGCAGCCCGGTCCCGCAGCTCCAACTTCACCAGGACGCGCCCCAGGAGCCCGCTCACCACAAGCTCGGGCAGGGCGAGGACGTCGGCGATCTCGGCGTCCTCCAGGCCGCAGCCGAGCGCGTAGAGCACCTCACGCTCCTGCGGAGTAAGGGCGGTGACGGTCGGCCGTCCGTGCGGTGCGGTCGTCGTCTGCATGGCTGTTCCCCGTTCTCCGGACCGGTCGATCCACTCGACCCGTCGAGTCGATCCCTCGATGCCCTCGAAGGTGGCCCCGGTGGAGGAAACGTGGACAGGACATTGAACCGGTCATATGTGGCCGGTGGCCGCGCTAGAGTCCCCCACCTGCGAAAAGGCGATATCTCAGAGGAAAGGGCCGTGACTTGTGACCAGTGGGTTCGGCGATGTGCTGCGGCGGCTGCGGGTCCAGACGGGGCTGACCCAGGAGGAGTTGGCCGAGCGTTCCGGGGTGAGCGTGCGCACCATCCGCGGCTTGGAAACCGGCAGGCGCTCCAACCCGCGCATGACCACGGTGCGGGAGCTGGCCAAGGCTCTGCCGCTACGGCCCGTGGAGCGCGAGGAGTTACTCGGCGCCGCCGTCCGCCGGAACCCGGACGGCGGCGGGCAGGACGAGGCCGCCACGGAAGAGCCGGGTCCGGAGGATCCAGAATCGGAGGAACCGGGGTCGGAGGAACCAGGGTCTGCGTCGTCGGCTTCGGGACAGCCGACGTCGGCAGCGCATGACGCGCCGTCGGACGCGACCGAGCAACTCGCGAAGGCCGTGGCCGCCCGCTGGCAGCGCGAGGAGGAACACCGACAGATCCAGGACCCGTTCCCTCTGCCCGTCCGCTGGCAGGCGGCCCCCGAGGAGCTGACCGACCACTGGGCCAACATCCTCCGTCTCCCGGCGGGAGCGGCGGCCGACCCGCTGGACCTGGACGGCCGGCTGGACGACATCGCCGAGCTGTACCGGCGCATCCCGTCCGGGCGACTGGTGGTGCTGGGGAGATCCGGCTCGGGCAAGACGATCCTGGCCCTGCGCTTCGTCCTCGACCGCCTCAAGTCACGGACGCCGGCGGAGCCCGTTCCGGTGATCTTCAGCATCGGCGCATGGAACCCCACCGCCATCACCCTGCGGGACTGGCTGACCAGCCAACTGACCCGCGACCACCCCGGCTACGCCGCCCAGGGCCCCGGCGGAACAACCCTGGCCTCCGCCCTGGTCGAGTCCGGCCGCATACTCCCGGTCCTGGACGGCTTCGACGAGATGGCCCACGGCCTGCGCCGCCCCGCGCTGGAAGCCCTCAACGCCACCACCCTCCCCCTGCTGCTCACCAGCCGCCCCGCCGAATACGCCGCCGCGGTCGCCGAAACCGACGTACTGACCTCCGCCGCCGCGCTCGAACTCACCGACCTCACCCTCGACGACCTGGCCAACTACCTCCCCCGCACCACCCGCAAGCCCGGCCGCGCGAACCCCACCGCGAACGCCTGGGAGCCCGTACTGACCACACTGCGCGAGCAGCCGCAGGACCAGCCCGTGTCCCCCCTCGCCGCAGTCCTGGCCAACCCTCTGATGGTCGCGCTCGCCCGCACCATCTACAGCGACACCCCCGACCACGACCCGGCCTCACTCCTCGACACCGAGCGATTCGGCAGCCCGGACGAGCTGGAAGACCACCTCCTGGACAACTTCATCCCGACCGTCTACCGCCGCCGACTTCCGCAGGCCCCGGGCGCCCGGCCTCGCCCCACCTTCGACCCGGAGCACGCCCGACACTGGCTCGGCTACCTCGCCCACCACCTCAACCGGCTCGAAACCCCCGACCTGGCCTGGTGGCGACTCGGCAGCGGACTGCGCCGCTCCACCCGCACCCTGGTCACGGCACTGGTGACAGGACTGGCCATCGGCCTCGTCGACTGCGCCGTCTCCACCGCCATTGGCAGCCCGTTCCCGTTCCCGATCGTGGACGCGACGATCGTCGGACTCCTTTCCGGACTCATGTTCGGGCTCGTGCACTGGCTCACGTTCGCGGTCAGGGACATACCGGTGACACCGTCCGTCGTACGCCTGCAGATCCGCGGCAGGCCAGGGACCATCCAGTGGAAGGCCGGGCCCCGACTGGTCATCGGGATGCTGGGCGGACTGGTCTTCGGCTTCGGCTACGGATTCGCGGTCGGCGCGGTGGTCAGCAAGCTCGTCGGGAAGGCCGGGCTCTCTACCGCGCTGCACATCGGGCTTGTCGACGCGATCGTCTTCGGCCTGGTCTTCAGCGGCGGCGCCGGACTCACCTTCTGCCTTGTCGGCCTTCTGGAAAGCCCCCTCGACATCCGCTCCGCCGTCGACCCACGCAGCCTCCTGAACACCAACCGCGGCACCGTGACCACCCAACTGCTTGTCTGGGCGCCCACCTTCGGGGCGGTGGTCGGGTTCGGAGCCGGAGCAGTGGTCGACCTCCTGCAGGGGCCACTGGGTCCACTCGTCTGGAGCCCCAGCGCCGGACTCGTACTCGGCACCATCAGCGGTCTCGGCGGTGCCCTCGGATACGCGCTCACCATGACCGCCTGGGGCCAGTGGCTCGTACTCTCCCGGATCTGGCTGCCCTTGACCGGGCGCCTGCCCTGGGCCGTCGTCACCTTCCTCGACGACGCCTACCGGCGCGGTGTACTGCGCCAGGCCGGCGCGGTCTACCAGTTCCGCCACGCCCGCCTGCAACACCACCTGGCCCAGGCCCATCCAACACTCCCCGTCCCCGGCCGGCCGGCCCGTCGGAGATGACGCGTCCGCGGGATCGCGCTTCATCACGATTTCATCGCTCCTCCCTAACGTCAGGTGCCGTCCCACCAGCAACCACCATGTCATCGGACCCCGGGGGAACATCCAATGCGGAACACCAACCGACTCACGCGCCGCGCCAAGACCGTCGCCCTCACAGTCGCGATGGCGGCCGCCGCCGCCATCGCACCCACGGCCGCGCACGCCGAGTCCCCCAACCACTACTACATCGAACTTGGCGGCACCGGCTCCGCGACGGACGCGCCCGGGTGCACCATGACGTACTACTACGCCAACCAGCACCTGGACGGCGGCATCCCCGTCCCGGTCTGTTACCCGGCCAGTGCCGGCCCCTGGCTCAACGGCCAGAACACGCCGGACGTGACCGCGCCGAGCTACGACAGCAGCGTCGCGCAGGGCTACAAGAACCTCCTGGCCGCCGCCGAGGAGACCCACCGCAAGGACCCGACCGCACGCCTCACGATCGTGGGCTACTCCCAAGGCGCGCAGGCCGCCGACCAGGTACTGGAGACGATCGCGGGCGGCGGCACCGACATCCCGCGGGAACTGGTCAACGGCATGCTGTACGCCGACCCGAAGCAGCCCGACACCGGCCTGTGGGCCAAGGTCCCCAAGGGCCTGGGCGCCCTCGGCTTCACCTCCGCCGGCCCCGGCCCCAAGGAGTTCCCGGGCGTCCCGGTCGCCCGCTTCTGCATCCGCACAGACCTGGCCTGCGACGCCACGACACCCGTGTCCGCCTACACCTTCTTCCTCACAGACACGCACAGGCGCTACGCGAACGACGGAAACGTCATGACCCAGACCATCGCGAACGGCGGCGTCGACGGGGTCTTCTGGTACGAGTCCTGACTTTACCCAGGACATGAGAAAGCCCAGGTCAGATCCGATCCGATCCGACCTGGCACCATGACATAGCCTTGGTCGACCAGGACGGCTGCCGGTTGGCCCAACAGCACGGCGGGCTGCCACCGCTTCAGGTCGGTCCGCCGGTACGCAGTCACCAGAACCACGCGGTCCTCCAGCGGTAACGACCACGGACGCCCTGCCCCATTCGACACCGTCCGAGGGATATCCCTGATCACTGCGGGGGCAGCCCAACGGCAGCCGCGCACTATCCGGCGGGTGCCGTCGCCTCCGCGCCTGAGAACCCCGAGCCCCATACGCGACGCGCAAGGCCCTCGGCCGGTCTCAGAACGTGGTCGACACCCGGGGCAGACCGGAGGTCATCCCGCTGTACCTGTCTCGCCCGCTCGCCGACCGAGCCCTGCGAATCATGCACGCGCTCCTCACCGAAGCCGAGAGCCGCGGCTACACGGTGGAGACCAGACCGACCCGCAGCGTGGTGAAGCCGTGCACACGCCGGCGATCGTAATCCGGGGCCGGGCCTTTCCCCTCGTTGGCACGGCCCTTGATGACGGTGGTGAAGACCACGACGTCACGCTCCAGCCGGTGGATGTGACGTTCGAGGGCCTCCAGAACGTGGGGCGGGAGCGGGACTTCCCTACGGCTCTCAGGCAAGAAAACGGCATTCCGCACGGGGCGAGGGCGCACGGGTTTACGGACGGCTTCGGTGGCCTGAATCCGAGAAGAAGGAGCCCACCGTAAGGTCGAGGCCCTCTGTTCATCAGGCGCCGAAGACCTGGAACTCCGAGACCTGCCCGGCCGGCCAGCCGCTGTTGGCGGTGAAGGTGAGTCGTACGTAGCGGGTGGTGACGGTGGAGGGAAGCGTGAGGGTCGCGGTGTTGCCGGTCGCCGGGTCGAAGGTGTAGCCCGCCGGGGCGAGAAGCTGGGCGAAGGTGCCGCTGTCGGTGCTGCCCTGGACGGAGACGGTCTGGGTACGGGTGGCCCAGGCGGACGCCGGGGGGAGGTCGAGGACGATCCGTCTGACGCCGGTGGCGGCGCCCAGATCGACCTGGACCCACTGCGGGAAGGCGTTGTTGGCGGACTCCCAGTAGGTGTTGGTGTCGCCGTCGGTCGCGTTGCCCGAGGCGTAGATCTGGGTGTGGCTGCTCTCCGAGGTGGGGCGGTGGAGGGCGAGGTCGGTGGTGCTGGAAGGGGGGTCGGTAGTGACGGTGACCTGGTTGGAGGGCTGCGACTCGTTTCCCGCCGCGTCGAAGGCGACGACGTCGAAGGTGTACGCGGTGGACGCGCCGAGTCCGGTGACAGTGAACGAGGCGGCGCTGGTGGTGCCCACCTGTGTGCTGGTCGAGCCGGGCACCTGCAAGACGCGGTAGCCGGTCACGCCGACGTTGTCGGTCGACGTGTTCCAGGCCAGCGAGACGGAGTTGCTGGTGTGCCCGGTGACCGTCAGGGCACCCGGCGCGGCGGGCGGTGTGGTGTCACCGCCGGTGGGGACGGTCGGCTGGGTGGGACGAGTAGCGGTCAGCGCAATCTGGCCCTTGAGCATGCGGCCGCCGTCGCCGGTCAGGCGCAGGTAGTAGTCGGAGGAGCAGGCGGTGCCGTCTTCGTCGAGAGCGAGGAATCCGGAGTTGGTGGGCACCCATGCCTGAGTCTCGGCGGTCTTGGCGATCTGGTTGCCCTCGTTGAACTCGTCGAACATCGAGATGTAGATGCCCTGCACCCCGGCCCGCACCATGTTGTAGAACTGCCGCCACATGAAGTCGCCGTGCGCGCGCTGCCGGCCGGAGACGTCGCCGGGCAGGACGCAGGGCTGGTAGTCGATGCCGTTGGCGTTGCAGTCGGCCTGGTCGCCGAGGGTGTAGGTGTTGTAGGCGTCGTCGGCCTCGGTCACATTGGCGATGGCGCCGACCATCCACGGCGAGATCATGTTGAAGGCGTGGTAGGCGCCCAGATAGCCGGGCCGTGAGCCCCCGGTGCCCGTCCGCCATTCGCGCGGGACGCCGCCGATGACGTAACACCCCTGGCCCTTGAACCAGTTGACGACGTCGAGGCAGGCGTCGGCGGTGAAGGGGTGGTCGTTGTCGTTGAAGCCGAAGCCCCAGACGCAGACGACCGGCTTGCCGTTCTGTTTCGCGTATGCCGAGGACGCGGTGTGCGCGGACATCTTGTTCGTCCAGTCCGCCTTGATCTCGGACTGCATGTTCGTCCAGTCCGTCACGTCGTACATGATGTAGAACTTCCGGCCGTACGACTCGGCGGCGCCGCGCACCTTGGTCGCCATGGCGTCGCGGGTGGGGCCCTCACCGCCGGTGGGGTTGAAGCGCTGGAGGGCGGCCGTGTCGATGCCGTTCTGCTGCATCCACAGGAAGTGGGTGTTCACCGTCTGCTGGTCGTACGAGGAGAACAGCGTGGCGGGCCGGCCGTTGCCGAGGGCGGCGTACGAGGTCTGGTACGTGCTGGTGTAGTCCCGCACGTCGGGCCAGCATTTGATGTTGGTGTTGTTCGGGGACGGCGACTGGCCCCAGTTCTGGCTCCAGTGCCACCAGCCGTTGATGGGCGCGCCGTCGCCGATGCAGGCGAACCAGCCCTGGTAGCCGACGCTGATCTTGCCGACCACGTCGCCCGGCGGGCTGGCCGCCGACGCGGTCTCGGCGAGTACGGTCTCGGTCGCTCCCACGGTTCCCACCGCGGTGGCCGCGACCGCGGCCCGTAAGAAGACTCTGCGTGTGGCACCCATCTGGACTCCTCCCGGACTCCTCTTCGGTGGTCGGTGCCGCCGGGCACGAACGCGCTCGCGCTCGACGGCACCCTCAGGCCGGATCAGGTGTTCCAAACCTGGAACTCCGAGATCTGACCGGCCGGCCAGCCGTTGTTCGCCGTGATGTTCACCCGGACGTATCGCTGGGTGGTCGCGGTGAACGTGATGGTGACCGTGTTGTTGGTGGCGGGGTCGAAGGTGTACGTGGCCGACGACTTGATGGTGGTGAAGGCGGCGCCGTCGGTGCTGCCCGACAGGGACAACGTCTGGTTACGGGCACCCCAGCCGGCCGGGAGCTGGAGGACGACCCGGCCGGCGCTCTGCGCGGAACCGAGATCCACCTGCACCCACTGCGGGAAGGCGTTGTTGGCGCTCTCCCAGTAGGTGCCCTGGTTGCCGTCCGTCACGTTCGACGACGGGTAGACGTCGGTGTGGCTGGACTCGGTGGTGGCCGCGCCTGCTGCCAGGTTCCTGCTCGCCGTGCCCGCCCCGGTGCCGGTCAGCGCGACCGTGGTCGTGCCGTTCGACGCGTTGCTGGCGATGCTGAGATCGCCGGTGCGGGTGCCGGACGCGGTGGGCCTGAACGTGACGTTGACCGTGCAGGAGGCGTTCGCCGCGATCGACGTCCCGCAGTTGTTGGTCTGCGAGAAGTCGCCCGTGACGGTGATGCCGGAGACGGTCGCGGCCGCGGTACCGGTGTTGGTCACCGTGACCGTCTGCGCACCGCTGGAGGTGTTGAGCGCCTGGGTGGGATACGTCAACGACGTCGGGCTGGCCGACAAGGTCGCCGGCGAGGAGCCGCCGTCGCTGGGGAACACCTCGAAGTCCGACAACTGGGCGGCGTTCCACCCTGTGTTGGCGGTGATGTTCACCCGCACGTATCTCGCCGTGGCGGCGCTGAACGTGATGGTCACCGTGTTGTTGTTGGCGTTCGGGTCGAAGGTGTACCCCGCCGAGGCCTTGATCGTCGAGAAGCTCGAACCGTCCGTGGATCCCTGCACGGACAGGGTCTGCGTACGAGCCGACCATGCCGTGGACGGCGGGAGCTTGAGCACGACCTTGCCTACGCCGTAGTTCTGGCCGAGGTCGACCTGGGCCCATTGCGGGAACGAACCGTTCGTGCCCTCCCAGTACGTCGACGCGTCCGTGTCGGTGAGGTTCGAGGCGACGTACGGGCTGTTGCTCGAACTCGTCGACGCCGGCCTCCCGGCGGCGATGTTGGTGGTGCTGTCGATGCCGCTGCCGGACAGGGCGACGACGGTGGGGCTGTTGTTGGCGTTGCTGGTGACGTTCAGGTTGCCCGTGCGCGATCCGCCCGTGGTGGGCTTGAACCCGACGGTCACCGTGCAGGACGCGCCGACCGCGAGGGTGGAGCAGTTGTTGGTCTGGCTGAAGTCACCGGTCGCCGTGACGCCCGAGACGGTCGCCGATGCGGTGCCCGAGTTGGTCACCTTCACCGTCTGCGCGGTGGCCGACGAGCCGACCACCGTATCGGCGAAGGACAGGCTCGCCGGGTCGGTGTTCAGCACCGGGCCCGGCGTGGTGCCGGTACCGGAGAGGCTGACCGTGTTGGTGATCCCGCCCGCGTCGACGGCCAGAGTGCCGTTACGGCTGCCGGTCGCCGTCGGCGCGAACCTCACGCTGACGGTGCACGAGCCGTTCGCCGCGATCGACGCGCCGCATGTGTTGGTCTGGGAGTAGTCGCCGCTGGTGGAGATCGACGAGACGGACGCGGCGGTGTCGGTCGGGTTGGAGACCGTCACGGTCTGTGCGGTGCTCGTCGAACCGGTCGCGACCGAACCGAAGTTGAGCGCGCCGGGGGTGGCCGTCACACCTTCGGACGGGTACGGCGGATACACCGGGGCCGGCCAACCGCCGCAGTACGGCGTGCCGCTGATGCCGGAGTTGCCGCCGCCGTCGGTGACGACGAAGTTGCCGCCCGAGCAGTTGTACACCGGGGACGAGTAACCGACGCCGGTCGCCGTGACGTTGGTGAACTTGGCGGCGCCGCCGGTCTGTTCCTGTAGGGCGAAGGTTCCGGTGCCGGCGATGGTCACGTTGTTGAGGTTGACGCCGCTGATGGTGCCCTCGACCCACTGGACCGCTTCGTACGGACTCTGCTGGATCAGCGCGTTGGTCACGTTGATGGGGCCGGTGATCGCGCCCTGGCTGCCGTCGAACCACAGGGCGCCCACGCCGAACTGCCAGTTGGGGTCCAGGCTGCCGGCCCGGATCATGGTGTTGTCGGAGATCGTGGTGGTGCCGACCGGCGTCGAGGTGAAGCGTTGCCCCACGTGGATGCCGCCGCCCTGGGCGAGGCCGGTGTCCACCACCCGGTTGCCGCTGACGGTGTTGTCGTGGCCGCCGTAGATCGCGATGGCGTTGGCGAGGATCTGCAGGGACACGGTGTTGTTGGAGATCGTGTCGTTGGCGTCGGCGCCGATACCGGAGTCCGCCCAGGTGGCGATGCCGTCGTCGCCGGTGTTGCGGATGTCGCTGTTGGTCACCTTCGAGTTGGTGACGGCGCCGTGGAAGTTGATGCCGTCGGCGGTGGTGTCACGGATGCGCATGCCGGTGAACGTCAGCCCGTCCATCGGCCCGTCCATCCAGGCGCCGACCTTCATGTGGTCGATCCACAGGCCGGCCACGGTCGAGTTGCTCATCGCGCCGCCGATGCCGTTGACCTGGGCACTGTCGTCGCGTTCCTGCACATTGCCGAAGATCGCGAAGTTCTGGAGATGCACGTTGGTGCTGGCCGAGGGCGCGGAGTTGCCGTAGAAGCCGGGTGCCGTGCCGGTGACGGTCGAGTACCACATGCCGGCACCGGCGATCGTGACGTTGTTGACACTGATGTGGCCGGGGATGTTGTAGGTGCCCGGCGGGATCCACACGGTGCCGCCGGAACCGGCCGCGCTGATCGCGGCGTTGAACGCGCTGGTCGCGTCGCTCACACCGGTGGAGTCGGCGCCCTTGCTGGTCACCGACACCGACCCCGAGGGTGCGGTCAGGGCGGCGCCGACCTGCTCGAAGTCGGCGAAGTCGATCGTGTACGAGGAGGCGGTGTCCCCCGAATCGACCTGCAGCTTGAAGGTCGTTCCCGCCGGATAGGTGGTGGAGAACAGGCGGTGGGCCTCGTCGAAGAAGTGGTGCGTTACTGCCCGGCGAGTTGGTGAAGGGGTAGCTGCCGTAGTACCAGCTGTAGGCGTTGGTCAGGGTGAAGTCGGGCTGCTTGACGCCGTTGATGTACAGGGACAGCGCGGCGGTGTAGACCGAGCCGCCCGAGGTGTCGGGGATGCTGTACCGGAAGTTGATCGAATTGGTCGCCACCGGCGTGGTGAACGTGACGTACTCGCCGGTGCCCTGCAGCGTCGTCGCCTTGCGGTACGACGCCTCGTCGGCCAACTGACCCTGGGTGTAACTCGGGCCGATGGACGTGCCGTTGGTGACGGAGTTCTCCGCCTGCACCTCGACGTACGGCAGGTTCGCGCCGCTGCCGCCAGTGGCAGCGGTCGCCGCCCAGGCAGGTTGGACAGCCAGAGCGAAGACGCCGACGGCAGCCACCATCGCGGTGCTCACCGCCCAGACGAGGACTCGTCTCAGATCTCGGATGGAATGGAACACTTGCCACTCCTTTCATCACGAAATGCCGGAACTGTGCCGCTGACACCGCCAGAGAGGGAGGGACGGGGCTCAAGGGGAGCCGGGAGACAGGGGGGAGGCAGGGGGTGCTGACGACGCGAGGGGGACCGTAATATCGTCGACATGGACACGCAAGAAGTAGACAGAACATTGCAACAATGAAAATCTAGCCTGCAAGATCTAATGTGAAGCCTTGAGGCCGCATCCAGCACCGGGCCGCGCACATGGCGGTGCCGCCGGACGGGGGGGTCCGGCGGCACCGTGGGGAGGTGTAAGGCCCCAAATTTCACTGCACAGTCTCAGCTTGGCGTTTATGCAGCTCTGCTGCCTGTGATGGCTGCCGCGAGGTTTGGTTTGTCCTGTTTCCCGACGGGGTGCTCGCGTGCACGGTGCTTGTTCTTCACGCCGGTTGGCCGGCCGGGGCCTGCGGTGCTGGGTTTCGGTGCGCTGGCCGGCTGAGGGGTTTTCCCGTGGAGGCGGCGAAATCCTCGACGGACGCGTGCGGGTGTGAGGCGCCCTTGGCGTGCGGGCCGTTCCCAGGGTTTGCGGAGGTCTTCTGCGAGGGGCCGGGCAAGGCGGAGTTGGGCGTGTGAGGCAATGACGAGCCAGGTCCAGCGGTCGGCGGCGGCCGGCTCGCGGAGTCTGGGAGCGGTCCACCCCAACGTCTGCTTGAACATCCTGAATGTGCGCTCAAGATCGAATCTGCGCAGGAATGCCTGCCAGAGCCGGTCCACATCCCCAGCAGTAGCGGCGATGGCTGACCACCACAGCCAGACCGGCTTGGGGCTGCGGTCTCCACGGAGGTGGTCGACCTGAAGACGGATGACGGTGCCTTCGATGACCGGCGGCTCTCCTTCGGGGTGGTCGGCCCAGGCCGAGCGCCTGACCAGCAGCGGGTGCAGGCGGTCCCAGGCAGTCGCGACGGCCTTCCCGTAGTGGGTGGTGTCGGTCACCGTGGTGACGGACGGGACCGGCTGAGTGGCGGCAACCTCGAACGCGAACTCCGCCCCGCGCTTGGGCTTGCGCCCGCGTTTGCCCGCCGGCTGCGGCGCGGGGCACCGCCACCCACGGCTGCGCGTCGCCGAGCGCGGCGACCAGGCTTTTCGAAGACCTGATGGGATAGCGAGACGGGGGGCACAAGCTGTGACGGATTCCTGGGTGGGCGGCGACATCGACGGTCTGGCCGCCATGGGCACCGCCCTCACCGGTGCTAAGGAGCACCTGGACGACATCGTCAAACCGCTCAGCGAGGGAGTCGACAAGCTCGTCAAGGACGCGGGCTGGAAGGGCGAGGCCGCGGAGAAGTTCGAGGCCGCCTGGACCAAGGACGCGATCACCGCCGGCGGCTTCGCGGAACTGGTGTATGCGGTGGGCAAGGAGCTCACCGACCTGTCCACCAACCTGTCCTCGGCCAACACGGCACTGCAGAACGCCGCCTATGTCGCCCAGAAGAAGGGCGTGTCCATGGGGCCAAAGGGGGAGCCCATCCCCCTCGCGACGAACAACCCGCCCTCCGAGAAGGAGGAGCAGGCAACAAAGGACAACAACGACTACACCACCCTCTACACGGAGCTGATGCACCAGGCCCAGCGTGCCCGGCTCCTCGCCGCCAATCACATCGGCCAGCTCTACGCCGAGATCGACCTCAGCGAGCCGATGCAGAAGGGCGACAAGATCGTGGTCGCCGACTACCTGCGCGGCCTGTGGACCGCTGGGGCGGAGGGCGACCGGGCGCTCGGCCTGGACATGGCCGACGACATCAAGCACGCCCAGGAGGAGCACGACAAGGCGCTGTCCGCGCTGAAGGACGAGGAGGCCAAGTTCCGGACGGCGGACGCGAACCTCCCCAAGGCGTTCAAGCTGCGCGGGGAGTGGCAGGCCGCCGCCGACCAACTCGACAGCCTGGAAGGGCGGCTGGCCGGGCTGGAGAACGGCAGCTCCCATGTGCCGTACGACCGGTACCTCAACTACAAGATGGCGGACGTCCTGCGCGGCAGTGAACTCGCCGAGGGCGCTCCCGGGTTCCTCAAGGAGATCCCGGTCATCGACGTCGCGGCCACGGTGGCCGTCGGCGGTCTGGAGGCCAAGCAGGACCACGACGAGGGCTGGTCCTGGGGCCACTCGGTGCTCGTCGACGTGGGCGGCGGCCTGGTGGCCCTGGGTGCCGGTGTCGGTCTCGCGGCCTCGATCCCGGTGGACGGGGTGGTCGCCACGGCCGCGGTCGGCGGCGCGGTCGTCGTCGGCGTGGGAACCTTCGCCGACAAGCTGCTCCACGAGCACTGGAGCGAGGACTGGGACGACCACGGCGCGGTCGTGGGCACGCTGTACGGCATCGGCCACTCCGGGGCCCAGGCGTGGCACGCGGGCGAAGGTACGGTGACCGGCACCGGCCACTGGATCGGCGACAAGTCCAAGGCGCTGTGGCACAAGATCTTCTGATGTTGGTGGGGACGACATGAAAAGTACGGCGGACGGCGTCCCCGGGGAGCAGGTGGAGCCGGCGACGATTCCGCGCCTGGGCACCACCTGGTTCGACCGGGGCGCCGGGTACTGGCTGCGCCGGATCGCACATGGCTGCTTCCAGCTCGCCCTGCTGCTGTTCGCCGGGCTCGTCGTGACCGCCTTCTACGCGGGGTTCTGGGAAGCGGTGGGGGTGCCCCGCTCCGCACGTACCGCGGTGTACGCGGTGACGGCGGTCGCCTGCCTGCTCAGCCTCGTCGCGGCTTTCGTGCGCACCCGGCGCGCACCGGTGGAGATCCCCACCCCCGAACAGGCATGGCGGGAGCACCGTTCCCGGCAGCGCAGGAACGCCGCCTCGGCCGCCGGCGGCCGCTGGACGCTGCTGCTCCTCGCGCCCGTCCTGCCCGCCACCGTCGCCTGGGCGATCGGCACCTGGGCCGCCCCGACGCTCGCGCGCCGCACCGCCGCCGAGATCGGCGCCCGCGAGGACTACGAGCGCCGGGTTCGCGAGCAGGAGGAGCGGGCCGAGGCCGCCCGACCGCTCCCGCCCCGCAACCGGGCCGAGCGCCGCCTCGGACGCCGCTGAGCGCGAACCGGGCCGGTTGCCCAACCCGTCAGCGTCGCCGCCCAGTTGACCGGCTCGCGCAGCCCGGCGTACGCCGAACCCTCCGCACCCGGCGGCCCTCTGCCGTAGTCCGGCCGGGCGACGACCGGGAGCGGGGCTGAGGTTCTGGCATCTAGTAGGGCTTGGTCAGGTTCGTATCGGTGTGGGTATGTTGCGGTGGCAGGTGGAGCAGGCACCGGTCCAGAGGGCGAGGAGTGTCTGTAGCTCGCGGACGACTTGGGAGAGGCTCAGGCCGGCGCTGGGTCTTTTGGGGCCCGGGCCAGTCGTTGCAGGGTGCAGAAGGCGTGTGCGACGGAGACGAGGGTGACGTGGTGGTGCCAGCCGCCCCAGGTCCGGCCCTCGAAGTGGGCAAGTCCCAGGGCCTGCTTCATCTCCCGGTAGTCGTGCTCGATGCGCCAGCGGAGTTTGGCGAGCCGGACCAGCGTGGTCAGAGGCATGCCGGAGGGCAGGTCGGACAGCCAGAACTGCACAGGTTCGCTCTCACCGACGGGCCATTCGGCCAGCAGCCGGCACACGGGTAGTTCCGGGCCGTCGACGTTCTGGCGGACCTCGCGTCCGGCAGGCCGGATGCGCAAGGCCACGAAGCGGGAGTACATCCGCTTGCGGCCGTGCGGACCCCGTTCCCCGAAATCGCCCCACTCCGTGCGACGGACACGCCGCCCTGCCCCGTAGAGCAGACGACATCAGCTCACAGGGACGGGAGCGCGACGTGGCAGGGCACAGAGTCAGAGGCGCCAGGGGTACGGCGATCGCGGCGGCGGCCATGGCGGCGCTGACCGCGTCACAGGCGCCGGGGGCGGTCCCGGCACGGGCATCCGTACCCCCGCGGCAGGCGCCCGCCGAGCAGGGCCCGACCGTGTCGGGCGACACCCGGTACCGCACCGACCTCCCGCTGCTGCGGACCCGGGAAGGCAAGGGCGAGGCGTCGGTGGCGGGCGCCGGGCTGCCGGCGAGCGTGTTCGCCGCCTACCGGCACGCCGAGGCGGAACTCGCGCGCGCCGCGCCCGGCTGCCGGCTGCGGTGGCAGTTGCTGGCCGCGATCGGCCAGGTGGAGTCCGGACAGGCGCGCGGCGGACGGGTGACGGCGGACGGTACGACCGTGGCGCCCATCCTCGGGCCGCGGCTGGACGGCGGCGCCTTCGCCGTCGTGCGGGACACCGACAGCGGCACGTACGACGGGGACGCGGCCTACGACCGGGCGGTCGGACCGATGCAGTTCATCCCGTCGACCTGGGCCCGCTGGGGCACGGACGGCAACGGCGACGGGCGGGCCGACCCGGACAACGTCTTCGACGCGGCGCTCGCCGCCGGGCGCTACCTGTGTGCGGGCGGACGAGACCTCTCCGACCCGGCCGAGCTGGACCGGGCGGTCCTCGGCTACAACCACTCGGAGGCGTATCTGCGCACGGTCAGGGCCTGGTACGCGTACTTCCTGGAAGGGTACCGGGTGGTGCCGGACAGCTCCGCGAAGTCCTCGGCGCACCCGAAGCCGTCGAGGCCGCCGTCCACGCCGAAACCCTCGCCGACACCGTCCGCCCGTCCGAGCGCCGTCCCCTCCCCGACACCGTCCGCACGTCCCTCGCCGACCCCCGGCACGTCCCGTCCGGCGGGCGGGGCCACTCCGACGGAGAAGCCCCAACTCCCCCCGCCCGGTGCGGACATCGAACTGCCCGGCGACGACCTGCTGCCCAGCGGCGGTCCGCTGACCAGTAACAGCGGGGACTCGATGACCTCCGCCCCCTCCACAACCGCGGCTACCGGGCGGTAATGTCACCACCCGCCGGACGGCACAGGACCGGCGGGTGAGCGCAAAGGGGCCCTCATGGCGACGGACATGCCGGACATGCCTGCGGAGATACAGGCGGCCCACGACCGTTGGCAGCGCATGTGGAGCCACCGCGAGCAACTGCTCAAGGTGGCCCGGCGCAGGTCGATGAGCCCGGAGGACGCCGAGGACGCGGTGCACGAGGCCATGCTGCGCGCCGCGGAGCGCCCCGACCTGGACGACGAGCGCCTCGGCGGCTGGCTGACGACCGTGACCATGCGGCTGTGCGTCGATCGGTATCGCCAGGTCAACCGTGAGGCCGAGGTACACCGCAGCCCCACGCTCGCCGCGCCGGGTCCGGTGCCCGTCGAGGAGGCGGTGTGCGACCGGGCCGAGGCCAGGTGGCTCGCCGTGCGCAGCGGGGAGCTGCCCGCGCGCCAGGCCGAGGCACTCCGGCTGAAGTCCGAGGGCCTCGACGTCGGCCAGGTCGCCGTGCGCATGGGGCTGAGCTATCGCACCGTCGAGTCGCTGCTCGCCCGGGCCCGGCGCACGCTGCGCAACTCGCTGGCCGGAACGCTGGGCCTCGCCCTGTTCCTGTGGGGGCGCGGCAAGCTACGCGCGGGCGGACACGCGCAGGCCGTGGCGGTGACCTCGACGGCCGCGACCCTGGTGGTGGCGGGGTTCGTGTTGCCGTACGTCCACGACGGGGACAGGCAGGGCACGGTTCCCCGACCCTCCGTGTCCCGCATGGCCCAGGCGACCACGCAGACCGTCCGGCCCGACGGCGTCGGCCGGGTGGCCGCCCCGAACGCCCGTGATCTGTCGGCCGCCTCGGCGTCCCACGCGGCGACACCGACGGTGCCGCCCGGCGATAACGACCGGTCGTTGCTGCCTCTGTCGGTGCCACCGCTGCCGGACGCCTCGCTGTCACCAGTGCCGTCCGTCCCCGACGTCCCCGGCGTGTCCGACCTGCCGAGCGTGCCCGGCCTCCCCGATCTGCCGGCCACGTCCACGGTCCCGACGACGCCTCCGGCCCTCCCGAAGGCTCCCGCCACGTCCGCCCCGGCCGTCGTACCGACCCCGACCGCGCTGCCGTAGAACCGCCGGAAAAACCGGAAAAAGGACTGCCGTAGAACCAGCGGGAAAAGCGCGGCCGTCGAGCCGCCGGAAACCTGGCCGCAAGATCCCCGAAAAAAACCGCCTCCGTCGCGACGGACGCCCGGCCCCTCCCCGTAGAGCAGATGTCGGAGCTGCTCCACGGCCGAAGGGTGAACCGGATGGGTGTCGAGATCTGTGTGGAAGGGCTGACCAAGTCCTTCGGTCACCAGGTCATCTGGCAGGACGTCTCGCTGACGCTGCCCGCCGGGGAGGTCTCGGTCATGCTCGGCCCCTCGGGTACGGGCAAGTCGGTGTTCCTCAAGACGCTCGTCGGACTGCTGAAGCCGGACCGGGGTTCCGTGAAGGTCGCGGGCCGGGACGTCACCAAGCTGCGCGAGCACGAGCTGTACGAGGTACGGAAGCTGTTCGGGGTGTTGTTCCAGGACGGCGCGCTGTTCGGCTCGATGAGCCTGTACGACAACATCGCTTTCCCGCTGCGCGAGCACACCCGCAAGTCCGAGAGCCAGATCCGGCGCATCGTGCTGGAGAAGATGGACATGGTCGGGCTGATCGGTTCGGAGGGGAAGCTGCCCGGCGAGATCTCCGGCGGCATGCGAAAGCGAGCCGGTCTCGCCCGAGCCCTGGTCCTCGACCCCGAGGTCATCCTCTTCGACGAACCCGACTCCGGCCTCGACCCCGTACGCGTCGCCTATCTCAACCAGCTGATCGTCGACCTCAACGCGCAGATCAACGCGACGTTCCTGATCGTCACGCACGACATCGCCTCGGCCCGCCAGGTGCCGGACAACATCGGGCTGTTGTTCCGCCGTGAGCTGGTCATGTTCGGGCCCCGTGAGGAGCTGCTGACCAGCGACGAGCCCGTCGTACGGCAGTTTCTGAACGGCCGGATGCAGGGGCCGATCGGGATGGCGGAGGAGAAGGACGCCGCGCAGGTCGAGCAGGAGCTGGCGCGGCTCGGCGACGCGGACCGGAAACCCCGCCACGTCGGCAACGACATGACGCCGCGCCTGATGCCGGGCCCCGGCATCGCCCGTCCGCCCCGCTGGGAGGCGATCGCGAGACGCGAGGCCGAGCTGCACCGGAAGGCGGTGACCGGCGCATGAGGCTCTCACCCATCGGGGCGCTGAGGCACTCGGGGAACCTCTTCGCGATGGCGCTGGACGTCGTCCGGACCATCCCCCGACGACCGTTCCAGGCGCGGGAGTTCATCCAGCAGGCCTGGTTCGTCGCGAGCGTCACCATCCTGCCGACGGCCCTGGTGTCCATCCCCTTCGGCGCGGTCATCGCGCTGCAGATCGGCAGCCTGACCCGGCAGCTCGGCGCCCAGTCCTTCTCCGGGGCCGCCTCGGTCCTCGCGGTGCTGCGGGAGGCCTCGCCGATCGTCACCGCGCTGCTGATCGCGGGCGCCGGCGGCACGGCGATCTGCGCGGATCTCGGGGCGCGGAAGATCCGCGAGGAGATCGACGCGATGCAGGTGCTGGGCATCGACCCCATCCACCGGCTGGTCGTCCCGCGGGTCCTGGCGTCGATGGTGGTGGCAGTGCTGCTCAACGGCCTGGTGTCGGTGGTGGGCGTCGCGGGCGGCTACTTCTTCAACGTCGTCCTGCAGAACGGCACGCCGGGCGCGTATCTCGCTTCCTTCACCACGCTCGCCCAGCTCTCCGACCTGTGGGCGGCGGAGATCAAGGCGCTGGTGTTCGGCGCGATCGCCGCGATCGTCGCCTCGTACAAGGGACTCAATGCGAAGGGCGGCCCGAAGGGCGTGGGCGACGCGGTGAACCAGTCGGTGGTGATCACCTTCATGTTGCTGTTCGTGACGAACTTCGTGATGACCGCCGTGTACTTCCAAGTCGTTCCGCAGAGGGGCTGAGTCATGGCGCTGCTGAATCGTCTGGAGGAACTGGGCAGCCAGCTGTCCTTCTACGGCCGCTCGTTGGCGTGGACGGGCCGCACCGTACGCCGCTACAAGAAGGAGATCCTGCGGCTGCTCGCCGAGGTGAGCTTCGGACGCGGCGCCCTCGCCGTCGTGGGCGGCACGGTCGGCGTCATCGCCTTCCTGTCGTTCTTCACCGGCACGGAGGTGGGCCTCCAGGGCTATGCCGCGCTCAACCAGCTCGGCACCTCGAACTTCGTGGCGTTCCTCTCGGCGTACTTCAACACCCGGGAGATCGCGCCACTGGTGGCGGGGCTCGCGCTGTCCGCGACGGTGGGCGCCGGGTTCACGGCGCAGCTGGGCGCGATGCGGATCAGCGAGGAGACGGACGCCCTCGAAGTCATGGGCGTGCCCTCGCTGCCGTTCCTGGTGACCACCCGGATGATCGCCGGTTTTGTCGCGGTGATCCCGCTGTACGTGGTCGGGCTGCTGTCCTCGTACTTTGCCGCCCGCACCATCACCACCGGCTACTACGGGCAGTCGGCGGGCACCTACGACCACTACTTCCAGCAGTACCTGCCGCCGGTCGACGTGCTGTGGTCCTTCGGGAAGGTGCTCGTCTTCGCCGTCCTGATCATCCTGGTGCACTGCTTCTACGGCTACTACGCGAGCGGCGGACCGGCGGGCGTCGGCGTCGCCGTGGGCCGCGCCGTACGCACCTCGATCGTCGCGATCAACGTCCTGGACTTCTTCCTGTCGCTCGCGATCTGGGGCGCCAGCACGACCGTACGGATTGCGGGGTGAGCCGTATGAGAGTGCTGAGACTGCGGTTGTACGGCGTCGTGTTCCTCGCCGTACTCGCGCTGCTGCTGTCCCTGTCCGTCGCCGTGTACCAACAGGTGTTCACCCCGGCCGTACGGATCGAGCTGGAGGCCGACAGCATCGGCAACCAGCTCGATCCCCGCGCCGACGTCAAGCTGCGCGGGCTGCTGGTCGGCGAGGTGCGCGCGGTGCATGCCGACGGGACGAAGGCGACGCTCGACATCGCGCTCAAGCCGGAGTACGTCGCGTCCATCCCGTCCGACGTGCACGCACGCCTGCTGCCCAAGACCCTGTTCGGTGAGAAGTACGTCGACCTGGTCGCGCCCGCGCGCTCCTCGGCCAGGCCCATCCGCGCGGGGGACGTCATCACCCAGGACCGCACCCGCGTCGGCATCGAGCTCCAGCAGCTGATGAACGACCTGCTGCCGCTGCTGCGGACCGTGCAGCCGGGCAAGCTCAACGCCACGCTCTCCGCGTTCGCCACCGCCCTCGAGGGGCGCGGCGACCGGATCGGCGACAACCTCACGCGCGTGGAGGACTATCTGCACCGGCTCAATCCTCACCTGCCTTCCCTCACCGAGGACTTCGCCCGATTGGCCGATGTCGCCGAGGTGTACGGCGACGCGGCCCCCGACCTGATGGAGATCCTGCGCAACACCGTCACCACCAGCCGCACCCTGGTCGAGCAGCGGGACCGGCTCGCGTCCGCGCTCACCACGACGGCCACTGCCGCGGGCACCGCGGACGACTTCCTCGACGCGAACGGCGACCGGCTGATCACCCTGGGCCGGGTCTCCCGCCCCACGCTCGACCTCTTCGCCCGCTACTCGCCCGAGTACCCCTGCCTCTTTGCCGGCCTGGTGCGCGAGGAGCAGGCATCCGAGCAGGCTTTCCAGGGCGGCAAGATGCACATCACGCTCGAAGTCGTCCGCCAGCAGGGGGCGTACGAACCCGGCGAGTATCCGCGCTACGACGATCGGTCGGGACCCAACTGCCGCGACCTGCCCCATCCGCCGGTGCCCGCGCCCGGGGTCCACCTCAACGACGGTTCGGCGGGGGGCAGTTCGTCCGGCCCGGGCGGCGTCTCCGCCACCCGGACCGAGCAGCGCGCAGTCGGCTCGCTCGTCGCGCCCGTCATGGGCGTGCCCGTCGACGAGGTACCGCCGGTCGCGACGCTGTTGTTCGGACCGCTGGCGCGCGGGACGGCGGTGAGCGTCGCATGAGGATCACGAGGACCGCGAAGACCGCGAAGACCACGAGGACGTCAGGAGCCCGGCAGGCCGCCGCCCCGCTGATCAAGTTCAGCCTCTTCGCCCTGGTGACGATCCTGGCTACGGCCCTGCTCGCCGCCACCATCGTCAACATCTCCTTCACCCCCGAGCACACGTACCGCGCGGTGTTCAGCGACGTGACGGGCCTGGAGAAGGGCGACGACATCCGGGTGGCCGGGGTGCGGGTCGGCCAGGTCGAGGGCATCCGGATCAAGGACCGGACGCTGGCGGAGGTCGCCTTCACTGTCGGTGAGGACCGGCCGCTGCTGAACAGCACCGGCGCGGTCATCCGCTACCGGAACCTGGTCGGACAGCGTTACGTCGCCCTGACCGAGGGCGCGGGAGACGGCACCCGGCTGAAGCCCGGCGCCACGATCCCGCTGTCGCGCACCCAGCCCGCGCTGGACCTCAACGCGCTGCTGAACGGCTTCAAGCCGCTGTTCGCGGCGCTGAGCCCGCAGGACGTCAACCAGCTCGCCACCGAGATCATCCGGACGCTCCAGGGCGAGGGCGGCACCGTCAACAGCCTGCTCGCGCACACGGCTTCGCTCACCACGACGCTGGCCGGCCGCGACAAGCTGATCGGCTCGGTGATCGACAACCTGAACACCGTGCTGGAGACGCTGGACAAGCGCGGCGCCCGTTTCTCCGGGCTGCTCAAGCAGCTGCGTCGGGTGATCTCGGGGCTGTCCGCCGACCGCAAGCCCATCGGGCAGTCCCTGGTGGGCATCGGCGATCTGACGGACGCCACCTCGGGGCTGCTCAAGGACGCGCGTCCGCCCCTGAAGGACGACATCGCCGAGCTGACCGATCTCACCGGAACGCTGAACAAGAACGAGAACACCGTGGAGGGCGTGCTGAAGCGGCTGCCGAACAAGCTGGGCGAGCTGACGGGGACGGCGTCCTACGGCTCGTGGTTCAACTTCTACCTCTGCGACTTCGACGGCCGGATCGTGCTGCCGAAGACGAAGCAGGTGCTCACTCCCGAGCTGCACGTGGCGAGGGCGAGGTGCGGCGCATGACGAAGCACTTCCTTCCGCGCAGGACCCGTAAGCGCCGCCCGGAGCCGCTGGTCAAGGTCCGCATCGACCCGCCGAAGCTCCCGAAGATACGGCTGCTTCCGCACCGGGCACCCCGCCCCCGCCGCCCGGAACCCCTGGTCAAATTACGCAAAAACCCCCCCAAGATACCCAAATAA
>NZ_JBHVST010000018.1:0-21653 GCF_042885015.1 Streptomyces sp. NPDC058086
TCGTACTGGACGTACTTGGGTCTGTGCCCGGTGCGGCGAGAGTACGTGCATGGCGTCGCGGGGCAGACGGGAATTTGACGACAGGGCCTAGGACCCGTCCGGCGGAGGACGTGGCTACTCCTGGTCGCCGGGGTGCGGGGTTCCCGTCGCGTACGGGTTCTCCTCGCCGTCCACCAGGACGCCGACGAAGGGCCGGCCCTCCCCGGCGAAGGTGTACGCGCCGCCCCGGATGCGCTCGATCAGGCCCCGGGTCCACTGTGCTCCGGAGTCGGCGGAGTGGACCCAGAAGTTCATGATCTCGCCGATGTGGCCGAGCTGTCCGGGGCCGTCCTCGGGGGTGTAGTACCCGGTGACGGACTTGCGCCACTCCTCGATGGCGCGCACCCGCTCCTGGAGGAGTTCGAGGGTCTCCGCACGGCCGAGGTCGACCATGAAGCCGAGCGCGGCCGAGAGGATGTCCGGTTTCTGGTCGTACGCGGTCAGCGACCGGCGCAGCAGCGTGAAGTACTCCTCGGTGCCCTTGTCCGTGATCTCGTACTCGGTGCGCGGCGGGCCGCCCGCCGTGGACGGGGCGATCTCGTGGGCGCGCAGCAGTCCCTGCTTCGCCATCTGCTTGAGCGCGTGGTAGATCGAGCCGGGCTTGGCGTTGGACCACTCGTGCGCGCCCCAGTACTCGAGGTCGTTGCGCACCTGGTAGCCGTGGGCCCGCCCGTGCTGGCGGACGGCACCCAGCACCAGGAGACGGATCGCTGACATGGGGTCCAGGTTATGGGGGCGGATGAGGGCGCGTACGTCAGCCCTCCTGCGCGCGGGCGACCAGCTCGAAGGCGGTGACGCCGTCCAGGGACTCGCGGATGATGTCGGCGTGGCCGGCGTGCCGAGCCGTCTCGCGGATCAGGTGGAGCGCCACCCAGCGCATCGAGACCCGTTCCCGGGGGAACCAGGGGGCTACGGGCAGTGCAAAGGTCTCGTCGAGGCTGGGCGCCGAGCGGATGAACGCCTCCGTCTCGGCGGCGACCTTCTCCCAGTACGCGAGCTGCGACTCGACGGTCTCCTCGCCGACGAGCGCAAAGCACTCGTGCCAGGTCGACTCGTCCCGCTCGACGGCGGGCGGCTCGCCCTTGGCGCGGGCGATCCAGGCCTGCTCGGTCTCGGCGACGTGCTTGAGCAGTCCGGCCAGGGACAGTTCGCTCGCGCTCGGCCTGCTCGTGGCCTGTTCCGGCGTCAGGCCGATCAGGGCCCGGCGGATCCCGCCGCGCTCGGCCTCCAGGAAGGAAAGCAGTGCTCCGCGCTCGTCGCCGGGAGTCTCCGCCGAAACGTGAGTAACCATGATCGCCGCCCTTCATCGGTCTGCCTGCCGGGCATCCCCTGCCTGACACCGATGAACGTACGGGCCCTTGCGGTCAGCTTCTGTCCGCAAGGGCCCGGGCGACGAAAAGTCTCTGAGTCTCCGAACGGAAGGAGCCCTAGAACGGGAAGAAGCTGCGCCCGTGCTGGACCGAGATCCACTTCTGGGTGGTGAAGGCGTCGACGGTCGTCTCGCCGTTCAGGCGGCCGATGCCGGAGTGCTTCTCGCCGCCGAAGGGGACCAGCGGCTCGTCGTGGACGGTGCCGTCGTTGACGTGGAACATGCCGGTGTCGATCTGCTTGGCGAAGGCGACACCGCGCTCGACGTCGGCGGTGTGCACGGCGCCGCTGAGCCCGTACGGGGTGTCGTTGACGATGCGTACGGCCTCCTCCTCGCCGTCGAAGGTGACGAGGAGCGCGACCGGGCCGAAGATCTCCTGCCGGAGGATGGCGGAGTCGGCGGGCAGGTCCGTCAGGACGGTCGGCTCGACGAGGTTGTCGGTGGTGGCGCCGCGCACCAGGGCCGTGGCGCCCTCGGCGATCGCCTGGTCGACCGCGCCAGTGAGCGAGTCCGCCTGGGAGGAGTTGATGACCGGGCCGATGATCGTCTGGGGGTCGCTCGGGTCGCCGACCTTCAGCGTCTTCACCTTGGCGACGAACTTCTCGGTGAACTCGTCCGCGATCGATCGGTCCACGAGAACGCGGTTGGCGGCCATGCAGACCTGGCCCTGGTGGACGTACCGGCTGAAGACCGCCGCGTCGACGGCGTAGTCGATGTCCGCGTCGTCGAGGACCACCAGGGCGCTGTTGCCGCCGAGCTCCAGCACCGCGCTCTTGAAGTGCGAGGCGCAGACCGTGGCGACGTGGCGGCCGACCTTGTCGGAACCGGTGAAGGAGATGACCTTCGGGACGGGGTGCTCGATGAAGGCGTCGCCGATCTCGGCGATGTCGGTGATGACGACGTTGAGCAGACCGCCGGGCAGGCCCGCGTCCTCGAAGACCTTCGCCACCAGGGAGCCACCGACGATCGGGGTGTTCTGGTGCGGCTTGAGGACCACGCCGTTGCCGAGCGCCAGGGCCGGCGCGACGGACTTCAGGGAGAGCAGGAAGGGGAAGTTGAAGGGGCTGATCACGCCCACGACGCCGACGGGGACGCGGTAGAGGCGGTTCTCCTTGCCGTCGATCGGCGACGGGAGGATCTTGCCCTCGGGACGCAGCGCCAGCTGGATCGACTCGCGCAGGAACTCCTTGGCGAGGTGGAGCTCGAAGCCCGCCTTGAGGTGGGTGCCGCCGAGCTCGGCGATGATCACCTCGGTGATCTCGGCCTCGCGCTCCTCGATGATGCGCAGGGCCTTCTCGAAGACGGCCCGACGGGCGTACGGGTTGGTCGCGGCCCATTCCTTCTGGGTGCGCCGGGCGGCGCGATAGGCCTCGTCGACCTCGTCGACCGTGGCTATGGTGATCGACGCCAGCTTCTCGCCGTTGTACGGGTTGAAATCGATGATGTCCCAGGAGCCGGTGCCCTGGCGCCACTCGCCGTCGATGTACTGCTGGGCCAAGTCGGTGAAGTAGGACGACATGCGCTCCCTCAATCCCCTTGCTGCCGAGGCAGACATCCGAGTCTGAGTCAGCAGACACATCCGATCAACGTCTGATCAGACGTCATCGTACTTGCGTCCAAAGGGAGTTGGAGAGCACCTCCGAAGAGTCCATGAAGACTCACAGGCGAACAGACCGTGAAGACTCGCCGGAGGTGGTGAGGGGAAGATCAGGAGAGCTGGAGCAGTCCCCGCAGCAGATCGCGGCTCTCGGAGGGCCCGGGGCTGTCCTGCTGCAACTGCTTGAGCGCGCCCTCGTACTGGGTGACGTCCTCGCGTTTGTCCAGGTAGAGCGCGCTGGTGAGCTGCTCCAGATAGACGACGTCCGACAGGTCGGACTCCGGGAAGCTCAGAATGGTGAAGGAACCGCTCTCGCCCGAGTGGCCGCCGAAGCTGAACGGCATGACCTGAAGTCGTACGTTGGGACGCTCCGACACCTCGATCAGATGCTGGAGTTGCCCCCGCATCACCTCGCGGTCGCCGTACGGGCGGCGCAGCGCGGCCTCGTCGAGGACGATGTGGAACTCCGGGGCCTTCTCGGAGACGAGGTACTTCTGCCGCTCCAGGCGCAGCGCGACGCGCCGCTCGATGTCGGCGGGCGAGGCGCCCTGCATGCCGCGCGCGACGACGGCGTGGGCATAGGCCTCCGTCTGCAACAGGCCGTGCACGAACTGGACTTCGTACGACCGGATCAGATGGGCCGCGCCCTCCAGGCCGACGTAGGTCGGGAACCAGCTGGGCAGGACGTCCGAGTAACTGTGCCACCAGCCCGCGACGTTGGCCTCCTTGGCGAGGGAGACGAGCGACGTGCGCTCGGCCTCGTCGGTGACGCCGTACAGCGTCAGCAGGTCCTCGACGTCGCGCGTCTTGAAGCTCACCCGTCCCAACTCCATGCGGCTGATCTTCGATTCGGAGGCACGGATCGAGTAACCGGCCGCTTCTCTGGTGATTCCGCGCGACTCCCGCAGGCGCCGCAGATGTGACCCCAGCAGCATGCGCCGCACCACCGAGCCGCTCGACTCACCAGCGCTCACGTTCGTCCGCCTCCCCAACCGTCCTCAAGGGCCGAAGTCTGCCACTAAAACACTTCAAGCAGTACTCGTTCAGTTACAGAAACGGAAAGACTCCAAAGGGGCCACACAGGAAAAGATCAGTAGAGGGTCAACAAGCGGGAAGAAGGTGACAGAAGAAATGACCAAGAAAGGGTGAAGGAAGGTCTAATTCGGGCGCGTGCACGTGCATCTGCCCTTGCATCTGCTGTACGCATTCGGAACCATGGTCCTCGCGCCACCGCTGCATCGCAACGACCGCGAACACCCGGGAGTGCCTCGCATGGGGACGAATGGATCGACCATGCTCGAGCCCTTACGGCAGGGACTTCCGCCGCTCGACCCCGCGGCCGTGTCCAACGCCGCTTCCTGCGCCCTGCCGGCGCGCTACGAAGCGGTGCGCGAAGCTCGGCAGTTCACCCGCAGAACGCTGGACCAGTGGGACATCGGCGAGCGCTTCGACGACGTCTGTCTGGTGGTCTCCGAGCTCGTGACCAACGCGCTGCGGCATGCCCTGCCCTCGGACACACCCCGTTCGGACGACCAAGGCCCGCCCGTGCGGCTGCACTTGATGCGGTGGACCTCACGTCTGGTGTGCGCGGTGCGCGACCCCAGCCACGACAGCCCGGTCGCGGGCGACTCGGAGGACTTCTCGGCGGAGTCGGGCCGCGGCCTGTTCCTGGTCGACTCGTTCGCCGACAGCTGGGGCTGGCACCCGCTCGCGGGCACGCTCAGCGGCAAGGTCGTATGGGCGCTGTTCCGGCTTCCGCAGCCGGCCGTCGGCGGGGTTTCGGCCGAATAGAGAACCGCGGCGCTTTTTGGCGCCGCGGTTCTACGCGCGTTACGCGCCGCGAGAAGGCAGTTGCGGTCAGTTATGCCGGTTGCCCCGCCCGAATGCGCGTCCAGGCGTGTGACGTCGGCTCACGTCAGCCGGCGATCAGGTGGTCGAACTCGCCGTCCTTGATGCCCAGGAGCATGGCTTCGATCTCGGCGCGGGTGTAGACGAGCGCGGGCCCTTCCGGGAACCGCGAGTTCCGCACCGCCACGTCGCCACCGGGCAGCCTCGCGAACTCCACGCAGGAGCCCTGCGAGTTGCTGTGCCTGCTCTTCTGCCAGGCCACCCCGGTCAGCTCGGTCGCAGCCATGCCGTTGTACACGTCATGCAGGTCATCCACGTCGTACACGTCGTGGTCCACAGGTCGCTCCCCGGTCGTGCAGTGGCCGATGTGGCCATTGATGCAGTGGCCAACTGCCCCGGATCATAGCTCTGTTCATGTGCAGATGCATGGGCAGATGCACGTGCACGGGGGGTGGTCCCACGGTTACAGCTTTTACCGCCATTTGACTACGGCGTGTTGACCGCCCGACTACTGCCTGGTACTCGCCGGGCTGCGTCTGGTCCAGCGTCTGCCCCGGAGAACGCATGACATGCGATCTCCAGCCCCCCGTGCATGATCTTCCGCCCCATCATCCGTGCAGGGTCGTCCGGGTCGAATCCCTCATGCATTAAGAAGAGACGCGTACCGGGCCCTTCGAGTTTCAACGTTCACGTAATGGCCCAATCCGGAGGGGTCACCGGATCGGCGTCGGCCCACCGGACGCACGGCATCCGTTCCGGCTGTACGCGAGAATCCGCACGTCAACGATGCCGGAGAGGCGGATCGCCCTCCGGAACGGGGGCAGGTCTCGGTCCGGGACAGGGTTCATGACTTGCCGCCGCCGGGTTCAGTCTCGGCCTCGACCGCGGCTTCGGTGTCCATGTGGTCGGCCAGGGCCTGGACGGGCTGAGGCCCCCTTCTCCGTATGAAGCGTGTCGGCCGGGTGGGATCAGCGGCCGGTGCCGGAGTAGGGCAACAGCGCCATCTCACGCGCGTTCTTGATCGCGCGGGCGAGCATCCGCTGCCGCTGCGCGGTCACCCGGGTGACCCGGCGGCTGCGGATCTTGCCGCGGTCGGAGATGAACTTCCGCAGCAGGTCGGTGTCCTTGTAGTCGATGTACGTGATCCCGTCGCGGTCCAGCGGGTTGGGGCGGGACTTGGTGGCGGGCTTGGCTGCCGGCTTGCGGGCCATGGGTCAGACCTCCAGGAGGGAGTCGAAGGCGGGCGGGAGTCGCTTCCAGGCGGCGGGGCCCGCGGCGTACTCGGCGTCGGTCAACAGGCAGGACTCCAGTAGCAGTTCGAGCCCCTCGCGGTCGAGCCCCGGCGAGGTGAAGACGAGGTGCTGGCAGCAGTCGCCGTGCTCCGGGTGCCAGTCGAGCGCGGCGGCGGCGCGACGGACGGGCGGGACCATGTCCCACGCGGCGTCCGGGAGCGAGGCGAGCCAGGGGCCCGCGCTCTCCACGCAGAGCGCGCCTCCGGCCGCGTCCCAGTGCAGCAGGGTGTCGGGCCGGTCGGCGAGCCAGAACCGCCCCCGGCTGCGCGCGGCCGCGCAGGTCAGGTCCTCCAGCGCCGCGTACAGCCGCTCGGGGTGGAACGGTCGTCGCCGATGCCATACGAGCGTGCCGACACCGGCCTCGTCGGCCTCGGCCGGCAGCAGCGCACAGGCCGGGTGCTGGGCCGCGGCCGCGGCTTCGACGTCGAACCCGGCGAACGCGGCGTCGACGAGGGCGGAGCCGGTTCCCGCGGACCGGGGTTCGGCACCGCCCGCAGCGGGGCCGATCCCGTCAGAGCGGGGTTCGGCACCACCAACAGCGGAACCTGGCCCCGCGGATCGGGGTTCCGCACCACCAACAGTGGGGCTCGACCGCTCAGATCGGGGTTCCGCACCACCAACAGTGGGGCTCGACCGCTCAGATCGGAGTTCCGCATCACCAACAACGGAGCCTGGCCCCTCGGATCGGAGTTCCGCACCACCAACAGTGGGGCTCGACCGCTCGGATCGGAGTTCCGCACCACCAACACCGGAGCCGACCCCCTCAGACCGGGGGCTCGCACCGTTCACAGCGGGGCCAGCCTCCAGACCACGGGCGCCGGCACCGGCAGCCGTATCGGCAGCCGTGTCGGCGCCGTCGGTTCCGTCCGCACCGGGGGCGGTGTCCGGCCCGGCGGCCACGCCCGGGCTCCCGCCCCCGCTCGGCGCGTCAGTCGCACTCGGGCCGAGCGGGTCGGCCGGAGCGGTGTCCTTCGTGTCGACGGGGTCCGCGTCCCATCCCGGTGGGGTCCAGCCCGCGGCCGGGGTCCGGGCCCGCGCGAACCAGTTGGTTTCCCGGGCCTCGCCACCCGTCACGTCGAGTTCGACGATCGGGACCTGGAGGGCCGTGGGATGGAGTTGGACCAGCAGCGCGCGGTCCTCGTCGTCGGCCTGTTCCGAGGCGGCGACGGCGAGGACGGGGGCGTACTCCAGTTGGCGGGCGAAGGTGTCGGCGACCGTGCGCCGATCGGTGGCGGCCGCGGCGAGGCCGACCTCGGCGAGGTCGTCGCCGTTGGCGAGGTAGGGCAGGAGCAGGGCCGGGTCGACGGCCGTGATCACAGAGGTCAGCCGGAGCCCGCCCGCCACGACGACCTCGGCCATGGCCTTGGGCTCGACCGAGTCCCACAGTTCGACGACGGCCAGGCTCGTCAGGCCCGCATCCGCGAGGCGCCACAGCTCCGGCACCAGATCCTCGCGCAGCGCGCAGCACGCGCAGTCGTTGACGAGCGGGGTCTCGCCCGCCGACACGATGCCGTTGGCGTCCCGGATCGTACGGACGACCGTGCCCGCCGCTGCCGTCGCCAGGTCGTGGTGGAGGGCGACGCTGCCGGGAACGTCGGCGAGCAGCCGTGCGACGGCGGCCCGCCGCGCATCCGCGTGCAGGCCGCCGACGATCACGACGGAGAGGTGCGAGGACGGCATCAGCCGGCACCGCCGCGCTTGCCGCCCGCCTCGCCGCCCGCCTTACCGAGCGCCTGGACGCCCGCCTTGCCGAGCGCGTACCCGACCGCTCCGTACCGGCGCTCGAAACGCTCCACCCGGCCCGCGGTGTCCAGCACCCGCGCGTTGCCCGTGTAGAAGGGGTGGCTCACGTTCGAGATCTCGACGTCCACCACCGGGTAGGTGTGGCCGTCCTCCCATTCGATCGTCTTCTCCCCCGCCGTGGCAGCGAGCGTCGAGCGGGTGAGAAAGGCGTGGTTCGCGGCGCGGTCGCGGAAGACGACGGGGCCGTACTCCGGGTGGGTTCCCTTGCGCATGACGGTCAGCGCTCCTCTCGGAAGTCGACGTGCCGGCCGGCTACCGGGTCGAACTTGCGCAGGGTCATCCGGTCCGGGTCGTTGCGCCGGTTCTTGCGGGTGACGTACGTGAAGCCGGTCCCGGCCGTGGACCGGAGCTTGATGACGGGACGGAGTTCGTTGCGTGCCATGGCTGGTATCTTAATGAAAATGACTCCCATTTCCAAGACGTCTCAGAGAGAGGTGCGCCACCCTTGTCCGCGCATTGCATGCTGACCGGCGCCACGCCGGGCTTCGGCAACTCCATCTCCCACTCCCACCGGCGCACGTCCCGCCGCTTCGACCCGAACGTCCAGCGCAAGCGCTACTGGCTGCCGAGCGAGGGCCGTCACGTACGGCTGCGGCTGAGCGCGAAGGGCATCAAGACCGTCGACGCGATCGGCGTCGAGGCGGCCGTGGCCAGGATCCGGGCCCGCGGGGTGAAGGTCTGATGGCGAAGAAGAGCAAGATCGCGAAGAACGAGCGGCGCCGGGAAGTCGTGGCCCGGTACGCGGCGCGGCGTGCCGAGCTGAAGGAGATCCTCCGCCGGCCGTCCTCGACCGAGGCCGAACGGGCCGCCGCGCGGGAGGAACTGCGCCGCCAGCCGCGCGACGCGAGCGCCACCCGCGTTCGCAACCGGGACAGCGTGGACGGCCGCCCCCGCGGCTACCTGCGCACCTTCGGGCTGTCCCGGGTGAATCTGCGGGAGCAGGCGCACGCGGGCTTCCTGCCGGGTGTCCGCAAGTCATCCTGGTAGCGCGCCGCGTCCGACGGCGCCGGCGAGGCACTCCCGATTCCTCGCCAACTCCCTCGGAACGGTCACTCGACGCCCCCTCGGAACCATGACCCGACACCCGCTCGGAACCACGACCCGCCGACTCCCTCAGAAGATTCGTAAGTTCTCCCGATGTCACGCTCAGGGTGTTCGCGAGTGCGGCTGATAGCTTGCTGCGGTCGTTCCGGCGACCCCAGCGACACCATCACCCTTGGGGGCTTCAGTGACATCGGCGACTTCGGCGACCCTTCCGCGTCGGCGGACCCGGGGCGCGGCCTTGGCCTTGGCCGCGGGTCTGGCGGGCACGCTCGCGCTGACCGGGTGCAGCAGCGACTCGGGGTCGGGCTCCGGCAACAGCTCCGCGAGTCCCGGCGCGTCCGCTTCGGGGACGGCCGGCACGGGCGGCGGCTCGGGCACTCCGACGGCCGCCGCCGGCAAGCTGGAGGGCAGCTGGGTGGCCACGACCGGCGGCAAGGCCGTGGCGCTGGTGATCACCGGCAAGCAGGCCGGGCTCTTCACGACGGGCGGCACCGTGTGCACCGGGACCGCCGGTGACGAGGCGGGCATGCAGATGATCCACCTCAAGTGCACGGACGGGGACAAGGACCGCGCGACGGGCATGGTCGACTCCGTGAACAGCACGACACTGAAGGTCACCTGGTCGGGGAAGCTCGGCAAGGAGTCGTACACGAAGGCCGAGGGCGGTCAGCTCCCGTCGGGACTGCCGACGGCGAGTCTGGGCTCCTGACCGGCCCGACCCCGCCCTGACCTGCTCCGACCCGACCCGACCTGCTCCTGGCAGCGGGCCGCGCAACCCCTGGGGCTCCGCGGCCCGTTCGCGTGTCCGTCGCTCATTCCGTCGACGTAGGGCGACCTTTCAGACCGCATTCGGGACATATGCGGCACGGGAGAGGTGTGCGACAGGGGGGCCGCGCAACGCGTGCCCACCGGTCTGCGTGATGATCCATGAGCACCTTCACGAACCCAGGGGGAAACCCATGCGCGCCCTTCCGATCGCCGTCGTCGCCGCCGCGGCGGCACTCACCCTGACCGCCTGCGACAGCGGCGGCAGCAGCGACAGTGACGGCGGCAAGAAGGCCTCGACGGCCTCCTCGTCCGCCGCCGCCTCCACGGCCTGCAAGATCGACCAGATCGGCATCCAGGTCGGCCCCGCAAACGCCGCGCCGGCCGCCGGCGACACCGGCAACGTGCCCGTCACGCTCACCAACAAGGGTGCCGAGTGCACCCTCCAGGGCTTCCCCACCGTCAAGGTGCAGGACGGGGGCACGAGTGCGGACGTACCCGAGGAGAAGTCCGCGACTCCGCCGAAGCAGACGCTGGCGGCGAGCGGCACCGCCTCCTTCACGATCACCTACGTACGGGGCACGGCGGGCGACGGGAAGAGCCTCGCCGCGACCACGCTGAAGATCGGCCTGCCCGGTGCCGCCACCACCCAGAGCTTCAAGTGGTCGTACGGCCCCCTCGCGGGCAAGACCGGCCCGAACGACCCGAACGCCTCCGTGAGCTCGTTCCAGCCCGCGGGCGACTGAGCGCCGTCCGGCGCAAGCCGGGAGCCGCTCAGCCGTGCAGCGCAAGCCGGGAGCCGCTCAGCCGTGCAGCGGAAGCCAGAAGGCGCTCAGCCGACCGGCCAAAGCCGGAAAGCGCGCAGCCGACCGGGCGAAGCCGACAGACGCTGCGCCGACCGGCCGAAGCCAGGCGTCAGCGAAGCGGCGGGCGCGCCCTGACCTGGGCGCGGTCCGCCGCCGCGGCCCCTTCCTGCCACCCGGCCGCGTCGTTGACCCCGCGCAGCCGGGTGGTGACGGTGTCCGGGAACATCCGCTCCATGTGGTCGTTGACCGCCACGTCACGGGCCGCCAGGACGGGCAGCAGCTCCCCCGCCGGGGCCTCCGACGCGACCTCTCCCTCGGCCTCCTCGGCGGCGGTCGCCAGCCGGTCGCCGATCCGGTGTGCGTACGCGGCCAGGAACGACTGCCGGAAGCTCTTCGTACGCTTCCTTCCCCCGGCGCGCTGAGCCGCCTCCGCCTTCGTCATCGCGGCCGTGGCCTGCACGAGCAGCGAGGTGTAGAGGAGTTCGACGGCCTCCAGGTCGGGTTCGAAGCCGACGACGGTCGAGAATCCGAGCGACTCGTTCCACACGGCGCGACAGCGGTTCGTGTCCGCCACCGCGTCCAGCAGTACCGCCTTGGCCGTCTCGTACGGCGGCTCGACACCGATGCGGCAGGCGCCGGGCGCGTCCTTGGCGTGCGTACGGGCGGCGAGCAGCGCCTCGTCGATGCTGTGCCGGGCCATCAACTCCTGGGCCTTGGCGCTCAGCGCCTCAGCCTCCTCCGGGAATCCGGTCGCCTCGGCCTTGGCGAGCAGCGCGCGGATACGGGTGAGCATGCGGGAGTCCTGCGGGGCGGCCGGGTGCCGTGACGTGACGTCAGACAGGTGCGTGTCGAGGGGTTCGAGGGTGGGGAGGCGGAGCAGCAGCCGGTACAGCTCCAGCGCGGCGGTCGCGAGTGAGAAGCGGTCGGTGCGCGGGGCGCGGGCGTCGAGCTCTTCGAGCTGCGCCGCCCAGCGCGGGCCCCGGGGCCGCCGGTCCCGGCCGGCCTCCGCGCGCACCAGCTCCGACACCAGCTCCAGGTGTACGTCGTCCAGTTCACGCCGCACGATCCGTACGACGTCGGCGGGCTGCCAGCCGCGACGCCAGGCCACGGAGACGAACTCCTCGCCGCGGCGGGCGAGTTCGGCGTCGGAGGCGGGGTCGGCGGCGAGCAGCGAGGCGCCCGTGTCGAGGGCCGCGTCACTGTCGGCGTAGAGCGCGGCCTCGAAGGCGCGCTCCACGGTGCTGGGCGTACTGCTCATGCGTCGATCGTGTCACGCCCTCCGAACCGGACCGTCCACACCCTGTGGACAGGGAAGCGTGGACAGGGACACGGAGGGTGTCAACTTCGGGTTGACACCTCTCACCTGTCAACCTAAGGTTGACACATGACGACGAACCCACCTGCCAAGGCATCCGTACGTCTCGACGACCTCATCGAGGCCATCAAGAAGGTCCACACCGACGCGCTCGACCAGCTCCAGGACGCGGTGATCGCGGCGGACCACCTCGGCGACGTGGCCGACCACCTGATCGGCCACTTCGTGGACCAGGCCCGGCGTTCGGGCGCGTCCTGGACGGACATCGGCAAGAGCATGGGGGTCACCCGGCAGGCGGCGCAGAAGCGCTTCGTCCCCAAGGCCGAGTCGGACCTCGACCCCAGCCAGGGCTTCGGCCGCTACACGCCCCGCGCCCGGAACGCGGTCATGGCCGCGCACAACGAGGCGAAGGCCGCGGGCAACGCGGAGGGACTCACCGAGCACCTCGTCCTCGGCCTCCTCTCCGAGCCCGAGGGGCTCGCCGCGAAGGCGATCACCGCGCAGGGCGTGACCCTGGACGCCGTCCGCGAGGCCGCGACCGCGGCGCTCCCGCCGGCGGCCGACGAGGTCCCGGAGCTCATCCCGTACGGCCCCGCCGCGAAGAAGGCCCTGGAACTCACCTTCCGCGAGGCCCTCCGCCTCGGCCACAACTACATCGGCACCGAACACATCCTCCTGGCCCTCCTGGAGTACGAGAACGGCAACGGCGTCCTCAGTGGCCTCGGCATCGACAAGACAGCGGCGGAGGCCTACCTCGCGCGCGTGCTGGAGCTCATCACGGTGGCGGGACAGCAGAGGGACCAGTCGGATCAGAAGGACGAGCCGGATCAGAAGGACCAGAAGGACCAGAAGGACCAGTAGGACGCCGCGTCCGCGGCCGTTGTCAGACCCCCCTGCGAGACTCGGAACCATGAGCGACCGGTGGGCTCTCGGGCCGGCCGAGGACGGTGGTGCGGAGGTCGCCCCCCTCGGCCCCGACGGGCTGCCCGCGGGACCGGTGCACAGGGAGGCGGACCTGGTCGAGGCCGTGCGGGGGCGACCCGACGTGGTCCGGTGGGTCTGGCGGTCCACGGCCGAGGTCTATCCGCGTCTGCTCGCCGCGGGGGTGCGAGTGGAGCGGTGTTACGACATCGAGGCCGCCGAGACACTGCTGCTCGGCCACGAGGGCCGTCTCGGCGAACCCCGTTCGGCGGCCGCCGCGCTGGCAAGGCTGCGCGGCGGCCCCGTGCCTCCGGATCCCCCGCAGCGCTCCGCCGAGCCCGGCTCGCAGTCGTCCCTCTTCGAGCCACGCCCGGTCCATGTACCGATGGAAGACCTCCTGGCGGTGTACGCCGATCAGCGCCGCCGGCACGACACGACGGCGCACCCGGAGCGCATGCACCTGCTGACGACGTCCGAGTCCGCGGGCATGCTGGTGGCGGCCGAGATGAACCGCACCGGGCTGCCGTGGCGCGCGGACGTCCACCGCGAGATGCTGCACGAACTGCTCGGCGAGCGGTACGTGGGCGGCGGCGAGCCCAGACGCCTCGCCGAGCTCACGGACGAGGTGTCGGCCGCCTTCGGCAGACGCGTCCGCCCCGACCTGCCCGCCGACGTCATCAAGGCCTTCGCCCAGGCCGGAATCAAGATCAAGTCCACCCGGCGGTGGGAGATCGAGACCGTCGAGCATCCTGCCGTGAAGCCGCTGCTCGAGTACAAGAAGCTGTACCGGATCTGGGTGGCGCACGGCTGGTCCTGGCTCCAGGACTGGGTGCGCGACGGACGCTTCCGACCCGAGTACCTGCCCGGCGGAACCGTCACCGGCCGCTGGGTGACCAACGGCGGGGGCGCCCTGCAGATCCCCAAGGTGATCCGGCGTGCCGTCGTCGCCGACCCGGGCTGGCGGCTCGTGGTGGCCGACGCCGACCAGATGGAGCCGCGGGTGCTGGCCGCGATCTCGCGCGACCCCGGCCTGATGGAGGTCGCGGGCCGGGAGAGCGACCTGTATCAGTCGGTGTCGGACCGGGCGTTCGCCGGCGACCGGGCGCAGGCCAAACTCGCCGTGCTCGGCGCGGTGTACGGGCAGACGTCCGGCGACGGCCTGAAGAACCTGGCCGCGCTGAGAAGACGCTTCCCCCGGGCCGTCGCCTACGTGGACGACGCGGCGCAGGCCGGCGAGGAGGGCCGGCTCGTACGGACGTGGCTGGGGCGGACGAGTCCCCCGGCGGCCGGCGCGTCCGACGCCGCGTCGGAGGAGGCGGGCCTCCCCCAGGACGAACCCGCCGAGGCCCTCGGAGACCAGGGCTGGGTACCGGGTTACGCCTCCTCCAACTCCCGCGCCCGCGGCCGCTTCGCACGCAACTTCGTCGTCCAGGGCAGCGCCGCCGACTGGGCGCTGCTGCTGCTCGCCGCCCTCCGGCGCACCTGCGCGGACCTCGCCGCCGAACTGGTCTTCTTCCAGCACGACGAGGTGATCGTGCACTGCCCGGCCGAGGAGGCGGACGCGGTCGTGGCCGCGATCCGGGAGGCCGCGGAGCTGGCGGGACGGCTGACGTTCGGCGAGACCCCGGTCCGCTTCCCGTTCACGACGGCGGTGGTGGAGTGCTACGCGGACGCGAAGTGACCAGGACGGTGGACTGCTCCTCGGCCAGGCGACCCAACTCCTGCGCCAGGTGACCTTTTCGGCCGGGCGACCGTCTCCTCCGGCCGACCTACTCCTCCTCCAGGAGTTCCTTCAGCGCTCCCACCACCGAGCTGTCCGTCCCGTCCAGCGCCGCGAGCGCCGACTTCCACAGCCCGTACGCCCCTCCGGCATCCCCCTGCGCGTGCAGCAGCAGCCCCAGCTGATGCCGGGCGAGCCCGCCGGTGTACCGGTCGGCGCGCTGGTCGGCGCGGCACAGCAGCAGATCGCACTCGCGCGCGGCCCGTTCGACATCCCCCACCCCGCGCAGCGCGCGCACCAGCCCGAGCCGCGTCTGCGACTCCCCGTGCCAGTCGCCGTGACCGCCGAGGATGCGCAGGCTCTCCTCGAAGTGCGGTACGGCGGCGGCCGGTTCGCCGAGCGTCAGGTGGGCGTAGCCGATGTTGCAGTGCGCGGAGTGCCGGATGATCACGTCGTCCATCGCGTCGCCGATCGCCAGGCTGCGCTTGTGGTGCTCGATGGCGGCACGGGCGTCCGTGTGCTCGTACAGATTGCCGAGGTGGCTGTAGGTGATGGCCTCGGTGTGCGGGTCGCCCAGCTCCCGGGAGAGTTCGAGGCTCTGCAGCAGCGCCTCACTGGACTCGGCGTGGCGGCCCAGCCCCTCCAGGAGCATGCCGCGGTTGTTCAGACCGCGCCGGATCCACGACAGCACCCCGAGCCGCCGCCAGATCGCCAGCGCCTCGTCGTTCAACGTGAGCGCCTCGCTCGCGCGGCCGGTCATGAAGTGCAGCCCCGCGAGGTCCCCGAGCGCGTACGCCTGCGCGGCCTCGTCCCCGAGCCGCCGGGCCGCGCCCAGCGCGGCCCGCAGAAGCACCTCCGACTCCGGGACCCGGCCGCTGCGCTGGAGGTAGGGGTTGAGCAGCCGCACCAGCACGGGAACGTACGCGGATGTGTCCGCGTACCGCTCCACCAGCGCCACCACGTTCTCCAGTTCCAGGTCGCCCCAGGCGAAGGCGTCCCTGGCGGTGCAGAACGGCGGCGTGGCCGCGGCGTCCACCGTGTGCGCGGCCGGCTGCGCGGCGGTCGGCCGGCTGCGGTCCTCGCGGTCGAGGCCCGGCTCGACGATCGCTTCGAGGGAGCGGGCGGCGACACCGGCGTACCAGCGCAACGCCCGCTCGGACACGCAGATGCCCGCGCCCCCGTCTCCGGACTCCCCGTCCGTCGCGCCCACGATCTCCCGGGCGAAGTCGCGGACGAGGTCGTGGGGTGCGTAGCGGCCGTACGCCGTCTCCTCCAGGAGCGCGACGTCGACGAGGCGGTCGAGGGCCGCCTCGGCACGGAACTCGGCGATGCCGGAGAGCCGGGCGAGCAGGGGCGCCCCGTACACGGGGAGGTCGAGCGCGCCGATGCCGCTCAGCACGAGCGCCGCGTCCTGGTCGGCCTCCCGCTCCGAGGCACGCAGCGCGTCGAGCGCGACGGCCAGGGATCTGCGGACGCTCAGGTCGTCGTACTCCAGATGGTGCAACCGTCCTTCGGTGGCGGTCAGTTGACTGGCGAGGACGTCCGGCGTGAGCGCGCGGCGCGCGGCGAGACGGGCCGCGACCACGCGCAGGGCGAGCGGGAGCCGGCCGGTGAGTTCGACGAGGGGGTGCGCGCCGTCGAGGCCGTCCACCCGTCCGGACACCGCGCGCAGCAGCGCCGCGCTGTCCTCGACCGAGAGCGGCGCGAGCGGGAAGCGCCGCACGCCGTCCAGCGCGGTGAGCGGCGAACGGCTCGTCACGATCACCGCGCACCCCGCGCCCGCGGGCAGCAGCGGCCGTACCTGCGCGGCGTGCGCGGCGTCGTCGAGCACCATCAGGGTGCGCGTCGGAGCCAGCATCGAGCGGAGCAACGCGGCGGCGGCATCAGGGTGTTCGGGAATACGGCGCGGCTCGGCACCGAGGTCGCGCAGCAGCGCGGCGAGCGCCTGGCCGGGGGTGAGGGGGGTCATTCCCGGCGTGGCCCCGTGCAGGTTGACGTACAGCTGGCCGTCGGGGAATCGTTCCCGCAGGCCGTGTGCCACATGAAGCGCCAGGGCACTCTTGCCTACTCCGGCCATCCCGCTGATGACGGCGACGGCCGGAGCGGAAGGCCTGGAATGCCGGGCCGTGTCGAGGGCCACGTTCAGTTCCCGGCGTACGTCGGTGCGGCCGGTGAAGTGTCCGGGCGGGGGTGGGAGTTGGGCGGGCCGGGGCGGGGCCGGGGCGGCCCGCTCCGTACGGTCTCCGTCGTCGACCCCGTTCCCGTTCGGGTCGTGTGCGGACTCGTCGCTGTCCCCCGCCCGCTCACGCAGGATCTCCAGATGCGCCGCGCGCACCGCGGGGCCGGGCTCGACACCGAGTTCCTCGACCAGGCGGGTCCGTAGATCGCGGTGGACGGCCAGGGCCTCGGCCTGACGTCCGGTGCGGTGCAGTACGAGCATCAGCAGCCGGTGGAAGGCCTCGCGCAGGGGGTACTCGGCGACAAGCGCGGACAACTCGGGTGCGAGGGCGGCGAGTCGGGTGGTGCCGGAGGTGTTGGGGGCACCGGTGACCTCCGTTGCTTTCGCGTCGGCGGAGACCCCGGCGTCCCCGATGTCCGTGATGTCCCCGAAGACCCAGCCGACCCCGGCACCCTCGGCTCGCCCGACTCCACCGGTGCCCTCGCCCGCACCGCCGGTACCGGCACCCCCGGCACCCGGCCCCGTAAGCCGCAGCTCGGCCTCGTACCGCCACTCCAGGACGAGCAGCCGTGCCTCCTCCAGGCGCTGGACGAGCGCGTGTCCGCCGAGTTCGGGCGGGACCCCGCCGAGCGGTGTGCCGCGCCACAGCGCGAGCGCCGCCAGGGCCTCGCGCAGCGCCCGCTCCCAGTCGCGCCCGGCGTGCGCGGCGCGAGCGGCCGTGACGTGGGACTCGAAGACGCGCACGTCCAACTCACCCTCGCCGACCCGCAGGAGATACCCGGGCGGCATGGCCCGCAGCCGCTCCGGATCGTCCAGGAGCCGCCGCAGCCGAGTGACGTGGTTCTGCAACGAGGCCTGCGCCGACGCGGGCGGCGCCCCGCCCCACAGCGCGTCCTTGAGCGCGTCCACCGAGACGACCCGGCCCGGCTCCAGGAGCAGTGCGACCAGCAGGGCGCGCATCTTGCCGCCGCCGATCGAACGGACCTCGCCGTCGGCGTCGTACAACACCGGCGGCCCCAGCAGCCCGAACCGCAGCCCGTACCGCATAGCCCGCCCCACTGCCTTCCCGTGCGACCGACCCGACCGGTTCAGACCGGTACCGACCACACCCATGGCGACTTCGCGCCTTCTTGCGACGACTTCACGCCGACCGACTTCCGGTTTCCGGGTTTCCGGATGGAAACCCGTTGGCGACATGTTAGCGATCCGTTGGCGCGGGCTGATGGGATCACTGCATCGGATCTGGCCCGACGGTGCGCGCGTACAACGCGTAACTCGGGGGAGTGTCGCCGCCGTGGCCGGATCCGGGGACAGAGAGGGCCCCGGTCGTCGGAGGTGAGCGACCGGGGCCCTCGTCCGCTTTTGCCGTCCCGCACACGGGCGGAGGCGTGCGACCCGTACACGGGCGGAGACCTGCGACCCGTACACGGGCAGAGGCGTACGACCGGCACACGGGCAGCGGCGTACGACCGGCCCGCGTTCATCAGATGACGGGCGGGCGTCCCAGCCGCGTGAGCCGCCACACCGTCCGCCACCGCATCGGCCGCCGCTCGCCGCCCGACTGCCGCAGCCCTTCCGCGAAGCCGCCGAACCAGGCCCGCAGCCCGCCGAGCGACCGCGTCCGTGCGAGCGTCAGCAGCATCCAGATTCCCAGGTGCACGGGGATGAGCGGGAGAGGCAGCCTGCGACGGGTGAGCCAGACCCGGTTGCGGGCGGTGACCCGGTAGTAGATGGCGTGCCGGGCGGGCGAGGTCTTGGGGTGCTGGAGCAGCAGTTCGGGCTCGTAGAGCACGGTCCACCCGTCGTCGACGGCCCGCCAGGCCATGTCCGTCTCCTCGTGCGCGAAGAAGAACTCGGCGGGCCAGTCCCCGATCCGGGCGAGCATCGGCATGGACAACGCGTGTCCGCCGCCGAGGAACCCGGTGACCGGACCGCCCCGCATCGGGTCCTTGGCCCCGACCCTGGGCACGTGCCGGCGCTGGGTCTCCCCGTTCTCGTCGGCGATGCGGAAGCCGACGATGCCCAGGTGCGGATCGGCGGCGTACAGGTCCCGCACCTTGCGCAGCACATCCGCGTCGACCAGGAGTCCGTCGTCGTCCAGTTCGACGACGACGTCCACGTCCGCGAACTCCCTGAGGCGGGCGAGGCCCACGTTGCGGCCGCCCGGGCAGCCGAGGTTCTCGTCGACCTCGATGCCGGTCACCTCACCGGGCAGTCCCAGCCGCTCGGCGAACTCGGGCAGGGGACACCCGTTCCCCACGATCACGATCCGCGCGGGCGCGACGTCCTGCTTGGCCACCGAGGTGAGCAGCGCGTCGACCTCGTCGGGCCGGTTCCCCATGGTCACGACGGCAACGGCGATCCGAGGCCCTTCCGACACGACACCACTCCATCCCAGGCCGACAACTCTGCCCGCGATGCTAGCTGTTAACCCTGGGTCTCCCTCAGGTACGCCGCGTTTCCTCGCGCTCTCCGCATTTACTCACGTCGTACGAAGCTCTTTGCGCCGTACGAACTTCAGTCCCGACCAGTCCTCCCCCAGCGCGGCCACCTTCACGTCGACCACCCCGAGCGGCAGGAAGATCTCACGCAGGGCGTTCTCGGTGATGTCGCTGCGGTGCCCGGCCGCCTTGCGGGGCCAGGCGATCCAGAGCATCGCGTGATCGGCGAGGCCGTCCACCAACGCCGGAGCCTCGGCGACCAGTTCCCCCAACGACCGATGGAAGACGACGGCGACATCGGCACCCGCGGCCCCGTCGCCCCCATCGCCCACGGACACGGCACACCCATCCGGCAGTCCGGGGATCTCCCACCCCTCGGGCCGGTGCACCAGCCGCACCCGCTGCCCGGCCTTGACGCCGATCTTCTTGGCGAGCGGCGTAGCGGAGTACCCGCCGCCGGCCGTACGGGACGTACTCACACCCGGCCCCCTTCCCGCCCCCGCCTTCCGCCCGGTCAGGGGCGAACCTGCTCGGGAACCTACTCGGCGCGGGGGCCACGGCACGGGGTGCGCGCCGGGAGTCCCGTCAACTCTTACCGACTCTTACCGACTCGTGTCGGCTCTTACCGATCCGTGTCGACTTTTACCGGACGCACACCCGCACACCCGCACGGCCTCAGGCGGCGTACGCGCCCCGCACCTCGAAACGCTCGGCGGACGGCGGGACGGCCAGCCAGGCCTTCAGGCCCGCCTGGAACTCGCGGAACTCCTGGATCGCGGAAAGCGGATTCTCGATCCCGTCCGCGATCTCCAGTTCCGCGAGGTAGGTGACTCCGTCGGGGAGCCGGTACGAGGCGTAGCGCACGCCCTTGGGCCGCGCGGCCCCGATCGCGGTGAACATCTTCCGCAGCGCCGCTTCGAGCTCGTCGACGCACTCGGGCCTCACCGTGGCACGCATCATCAGAACAGCCATGTCGTCATCTCCTTCTCGCCCCTGTCACACCTGTCGCATCTGTCACACCGCTACCGGGCCACGTAGGTGGCGCCGTCTCCCTGACGCGCCCGGGGGCGGAGGTGTGACAGGGACGAAGAAGGATCCCCCGACCGGTCAGGCGTTGGGGTCGAACGAGATGCCCGCCGGCATGGCCTTCGTGAGGTGGGCGGCGAAGTTGGCGTCCTTGAGGCCGAAGTTGGCGCTGCCGAAGTCGTAGGCGCTCAGCTTGTCGCGCAGACCCGCCGGGTAGCCGTTCCAGCCGACCAGGGCCGGGTACTGCCAGGTGTGGTAGCCGTTCTCCGGCGGCTCGTCGCCCGAGTTCGCGAGCCGGAAGTCGTGGGTGCTCAGACCGTCCTTGTGGTAGACGATCTTGGGATGTGTGCCGTCCCACAGGACCTGGTCGGCGCTGTAGACGTTGAAGTCGCCGTGCGCGGACGTGGAGACGTACTTGGCCTGGTTGTTCTGCACCCAGACCGCCACGTGCTCCCAGTCGTGGCGATGCCCGCCGATCGTGGCCTGGTCCTTCTCGAAGTAGAGGCCGTAGAGGATCACGCACCAGCCGTTGTTGCACTTCTCGCGCGAGTAGCCGTTGGTGTTGTCGAGATCCGAGGTGTCGTGGCACTCGCCGCTGGGTGAACCCGACGGCTTGAGGCCGCCGTTGATCGTCCCGTCGGGGCCGATGGCGGGCGTGGGGTAGCAGCCGTCCGTGTCGTAGTCGTACGCCGGCTGCCAGGTCTTCTCCAAGTCGTCCGCGTTGGCGGGCAGGGCCTTGGGCGGGGCGGCGAGCGCGCTGCCGGGGAAGGCGACGACCAGCGCGACGGCGCTACCGAGGATGAGAGAGGCCCTGCGTACGCGCGAGCTCTTCTGCACTGCGTCCTCCTGAGGGACCGCGAGGGGGTGGGGCAAGCGGTTTCATTGGCATGCCCCGATCACCCTCACGTGACTCGTTGAGCGCTCAAGCGGTGGCGGATGTCCCGGGGATGAAAGATCAACCAACAAAGGGGACGGGGAAGTTGGCGCCGAGCGGAAGGCGGGTGCTCCTTCCCCAAGGGAACGCGAGAACCGGCAAAGCGACTGAGGCGCGACCGGCAACGCGACTTGGCAAAGCGACTTGGCGAAGCGACTGACGCGTGACCAGCAACGCCCACACCACCTGAGTCGACGCCTCAGCCGACGTCCAGGGGGAGTCGTTCGGATCGCCTCGGATCAGGCCGCGGCGTGTGGTGCGGGGCGTGGTGCGGCGCGCCGCAAGGCGGAGCACTGCCCGCGTACTGGGCGCACTCGGGTGATGCGACAACGTGGCGAGGCGCCGTGGCTGGCATCACGGACCCGGGGTGATCCGAACAACACGCCCCCGGGCGCCGCCGCGGCTCTCATCGCGCTGTTCCGAACCACACCGGAGCGGGCCGGAGAACCGGCCCCCCCCCCGACCCCCCCCCCCCCCTGAACCCCGGGTCTATTAAACCAAAACCCAACCCCCAAACCCCGGTTCAAAACGGATTTCGGGGTGGTGTTGGTAAT